>CAUBIP010000028.1 GCA_958436045.1 uncultured Oscillospiraceae bacterium
CGCGCATAATTTCTGCGCCTTCGGCACAGAAATTCCACACTTGCAGGGCGAGCAGAGTTTTTCCCGACGTACACGCCGCCGGAAAAAACAAATTGGACTTTATTTGCGCCGTGCGCGGCGCAAACTCTGCGAGGCTTTTTGACATTCTAAAACAGCGTGACGGCGCTCCGTCACGCTGTTTTTGTATTTTGTATTATGCTTTGCACCTATCACGGGCAGAAGCTGCGCATGGCATCCAGGGTCTTCATCAGAAGCTCGTCCAGCTCCCAGCCCAGCTGGGCCGCACCGTTTGCAATGATATCCCGACTGCAGCCAGCAGCAAATTTTTTGTCCTTATACTTCTTTTTCAGGCTCTTGAGCTCCATATCCTGGACGCTCTTGCTGGGCCGCATCAGCGCCGCCGCGCCGATCAGGCCCGTCAGCTCATCGACAGCGTACAAGACCTTCTCCATCGTATGCTCCGGCGCCACGTCAGCGCACAGGCCATAGCCATGGCTGACCACGGCATGAATCAGCCGTTCGTCCGCGCCGCCTTCTTCCAGCAGCTCGCGGCACTTGACGCAATGCGCCTCCGGCCACTGCTCAAAGTCGATATCGTGCAGCAGGCCGACAATGCCCCAGAAATCTGCCTCATTGCCGTAGCCCAACTCCTGGGCAAACCAGCGCATGACGCCCTCGACTGTCTCCGCGTGCTGCAGATGGAAGGGCTCCTTGTTATATTTTGTCAGTAATTCCCATGCTTGCGCTCTTGTCATTTACTGCCTCCTATGGCTGTTCTATCGCTCTTATTCTTTTATGCTGCCATCGGCATTGAACACCGGCAGCTTCTGCAGATAAATGAGATCATCCCGCGCCTGCGCGTCGCCCTCGGCCAAAATGGCCATCCGGCCTGCGATGATGCCGCCGGCCTGGGTGACCAGCTGCTCCAGCGCCGCCAGGGACTCGCCGGTGGAGATGACGTCATCCACCAGCAAAATACGCTTGCCCCGCATCAGCGCCGCATCGGCTTTATCGAGATACAGATGCTGCTCTCGGGCCGTGCTGATGGAATGGACTGCCACGTCAAAGACGCCGGACATATACAGCTTCGGCCCTTTGCGGGCCAGGAAATATTTGTTCTGCCCGCTCTGCCGGGCCATCTCGTAGATCAAGGGGATGCCCTTAGCCTCCGCCGAGATCAAATAATCGTACTCCGGCGCTTTTTCCAAAAGCTTTTTAGCCGCATGGACCGTCAGCTCCACATCACCGAAGATCACAAAGGCGCCGATATAAAGATCATTCGTCACTCGGCACAGCGGCAGCTCTCGCTGCAGACCGGCAACATCAATAGGATACACCAATTGCACACACCCTTTTTCTAAGTATACCGCCCTAAAACCGGCGGCGGACTGTATTTTTTGCCGCTCTTATTATAGATTCCCCGCCGCCGCTTGTCAATGAATTCCAAGCAAAATGCGGCAGGCAAATGTTTTTTCGCCGCCAGCCTTACATTTTCACAAGGAGGGCCGACAAGTGGCGTTTTCCATGCTATAATGCAAGTATAACTCAGGTCAGCATAAGGGAGAGAGCCTGTATGGAACCAATCAGACGCCGCAGCACGCTATGGCGGGTTTTGCTGTTTTTCATCCTTATCACCGCGTTTTTTGATCTGGTGATTATGGCGACGATGCCAAAATACAAATCCGCCTCCACCCCGGCGGACATCGCCAAAACAGACCTGGCCCAGGACTACATCTGCCTGGATTCCAGCGCAGCGACGGTCTACCCCGGCGCGCTGCTCACCCCGGCGGATATTGTCGCCGGACAAACCGACGGGCAGCCCGGCACAAATTATGAAACCTGCCGCATCACCCTCGCCCTGCGCCCGGGCGTGACCTACGGTATCACCGGCCAGACGGCGACCTACGCCCAGCGGGTCTATATCAACGGCGTGCTGCTCTCCCAGCTGGGCAACGTCAGCGCCGACGCGGCTGCGTTCACGCCGCGGACGGATCTCTACACCGTTTATTTCACGCCGACGCAGCCGGAGACAGAGCTCGTCATCCAGCACGCCTGGCTGAATCACCAGCACGGCACGCTCCAAAAGCTCTTCCTTGCCGAGCAGCAGGTCATCACCCGGACTGTCCGGGCGCAGACGCTCTGCGACGGGCTGCTGGTCGGCACGCTGCTTGGCATGGCGCTGTTTTTCTTCGGCATGTTCTTCTTCCGCTCTGCCAATCTGGGGATGCTCTGGTTCGCCCTGTCGTGCCTGTGTGCGGCAGCGCACTATCTCATCTATGAGAGCAAGCAGATCATGGTCTTTTTCCCCACGCTCAACTGGTACCTGGAGCACAAGGTCGAGCTGCTGCTGAACATCTACTATTTCGTCTTCATCCTGCTCTTTGCGTTTTCCGCCCTGCAATACCGGCCGAAGCGGTGGTTTTCCGTCGTGTCCTGGGCCGTGCTGGGCGCGCTGAGTGTCTTTTATATCGCTGCGCCCGCGCCGTTTTATACGAAGTATCTCGTGCCCGCCGGAGGCGTACTGATTGGCTATATGCTGCTGGCCGTCGTCACTCTGCTGCGCGGCGCGCGGCGCGCTGGGAAGCTCCGGCAGGCAGACCGCTGGATCGTCGCCCTCTCGCCGCTTTTGACACTGGCGGTCTACTGCATTGAAGGGGCTACATACTTCTCCCATATTCTCTATCTCCGGGCCTATGCCATGATCCTGCTGGCCTTTTGCAATGCCCTGGCGCTGACGATCAACTTTGCCCGGACTACCCAGCAGCTGAACGACGCCCAGCGCCGGGAGCTTGCCACGGCGGAGGAAAATGCCATGCTGGAAAAAATGAACAGCCTGCGCAACGACTTCATGCGCAACATCGCCCACGAGATGAAGACCCCGCTGACCGTCATGAGCGGCTACGCCCAGCTAACCGGGCGGCAGATCCAGCGCAACGCTGTCGACGCGGAGACGACCGCCAATCTGGAGACCATCGCCCGGGAGGCCGGGCGACTCTCCGACATGGTCACCCAGCTTTTGGATGTCACCTATCACGGCGACGCCGGTACCCGGACCTGCTTTGCGCCCCAGCAGCTGCTGGAGGACGCTGCAGCCGTCTGCCGCCCTGTCCTGCAGAAAAACGGCAACCAGCTTCGGCTCCAGTGCGAAAGCAGCCAAACCCTCTGTGCCAACCATGCTGCGCTGCTGCAGGTGCTCATCAACCTAGCCATCAACTCCAACAAGCACACGGGCCACGGCTGGGTCGCCTTCCGGGCGGCGGATGCGCCGGGCTTTGTCCGCTTCTCCGTTACGGACGACGGCAGCGGCATCGCGCCGGACGACCTGCCCCATATTTTTGAACGGGGCTACGGAACAGACGGCGGCAATGGCCTGGGGCTGACGATCTGCCGTGATATCATCGAATCCACGGGCGGCGCCATCGCCGTGACAGAAACGAACGAGACTGGGACAACAATCGCCTTCACCGTCCCGGCGCAGCCGGAAGAAGCAGCGAAAGGAGCCGCGACATGAACACGATCTTGCTCGTCGAGGACAACCCGCATATCATGAAGATCAATCATGCGGCGCTGATGATGGAAGGCTATCGCATCCTGGAAGCGGCCACGGCGGCGGAATGCCTGGCCGCGCTGGATGCCCAGGATATCGACCTTGTCATCCTGGATATTATGCTGCCCGACGGCAATGGTGTCACCCTCTGCCGCCAGATCAAGCAGAAATTTGAGATCCCCATTCTCTTCCTCTCCGCGCTGGGGGAAAACCAGGACGTCATTGCAGCGCTGCGGGCCGGGGGCGACGACTACCTGCCCAAGCCCTATGACATCGGTGTCCTGATCGCCCGGGTCGAGGCGCGGCTGCGGGCAGGCCGGCGGGAAAAGCGTTTCTTCCATTTCGGCGCGCTGCGGCTGGATACGGCAGCCCGCATCGGCTACTGCGGCGCGCAGGAGCTGACGCTGACACAGAAGGAATTCTCCCTACTGCTGCAGCTTGCCCAAAGCGGTGGGCAGATCATCGCGAAGGAAGACCTTTACGAGCGCGTCTGGGGCCGCTCCTTGGCAGGCGACAGTACAGCACTTTACACCGCCGTCTCCCGGTTGAACACAAAGCTGACAGAAAGCGGCGCGCAGGTAACGATCCGCTTCCTGCGCGGCAAGGGCTACACCCTGGAGGCCGTCTGATCTTAACAAAAACAGGAACGTGCGCTTTCAAAAGCACACGCTCCTGTTTTTATACCGCTTTTCCCCTGCCCCGGCGCAGGCGAAAATAGACGCCGTAGCCAAACACATCTGCCAGGAACCAACCGATGGGGATGGCCAGCCAGATACCAGCCGGGCCGACAGGCCCCGCCAGCAGATAGGCCAAGGCCACCCGTGCCCCCAGGGAGATAACCGTCAGCACCAGCGACATTGCAGGCCGGTCGATTGCCCGGAAGAACCCATAGAGCAAAAACAGGCAGCCGATGCCGACGTAAAACGCCCCCTCGATGCGCAGATACTGCACGCCGCAGGCCAGTACCTCCGTTTGGGAGGCCGGGATAAAGATCTGCAGCAAAGGCCTGGCCAGCGCCACCACCAGTACAGACGCCGCCAGGGAAAACCCAGCGCTCATCGCCGTGGCCGTCCGCATCCCATCGCGCAGCCGCGCCTGCTGCCCGGCGCCGTAATTCTGCGCCGCAAAGGTCGAAAACGCGTTTCCAAAATCCTGCACCGGCAAATACGCCAGCGTATCGATCTTCACCGCGGCAGCAAAGGCCGCCATGACCACTGGGCCGAAGCTGTCGACCAGGCGCTGAATAAGCAGGATGCCAAAATTCATCGCCGCCTGCTGCAGGCAGGTCAGGGCAGAAAAGCCGCCGAGCCGCCGCATCATTCCGCCGTCATAGCGCAGGCGGCGGGGCAGCGCCCTGCGGCAATGGCGCAGGGTATACCACGTCAAGCCGATAGCCGCCAGATACTGGCAAAGGACCGTCGCCACAGCCGTCCCGACGATGCCCCAGGAAAAGACGAGGACGAACAGCAGGTCCAGCAGGACATTTCCCACCGCCGCTGCGCCCAAAAACCACAAAGGCGCGGCAGAATTGCCCAGCGCCCGCAGCAGACACGCCAGGAAATTATACACCGCCGTCGCCAGCAGCCCGGCAAATACGACCAAAAGATAGCCCCGCATCGCCGCCCGCAGTGACGATGGGACCTGCAAAAAACGCAAGATCACGTCCAGCCCAGCGTAGCTGGCTGCCGTCAGGACCAATGTCACACCCAGGACCAGGACCATCCCATGCCCCACGGCGCTTTGCAGCTTCTCCTGCTCCCGCTTGCCGAAATAGATGGAAAACAGCGCCCCAGCCCCCAGGGAAAGGCCGATAAAAATCGACGTCAGAAAGGTCATCAGCGTATACGCCGAGCCGATGGCCGCCAGCGCGTCCCGCCCCAGGGCCCGGCCTGCGATGAGGGTATCGGCCAGGTTATAGATCTGCTGCAGGAGGTTCCCCAGCATCATCGGCAGCGCAAAGCGAACAAGCCCCGGCCCGATGGGCCCCTTGGTCAGATCACGGTACATCGCTGCCTGCGCCTCCCACGCCCCGCAGGGCCAGCTGATAAAAGGCCACCGCGCTGGCCGCCGCAACATTCAAAGAATCCACACCGCCCGTCATCGGGATCTTCACGGTATGATCGCACCCGGCGATGGTCCGGGCCGCCAGACCGTCGCCCTCTGTCCCCAGGACGATGGCAAGCTTGGGGAGCCCGGCAAGCTGCGGTGCAAAGACCGGCAGGCTCTCGTCTGTCAGCGCCATGGCAGCGGTCTGAAAGCCCAGGCCCCGCAGCAGCGCCTGGCCCCCCGTGGGCCAGGCGGCGTCGCCCTGCAAAATCGTCCACGGAACCTGGAATACCGTCCCCATACTCACTCGGATAGCCCGGCGGTACAGGGGATCACTGCATCCAGCGCTGAGCAGCACCGCATCAATCCCCAAGGCCGCGGCGCTGCGGAAGATCGCACCGACATTCGTCGGGTTCACGACCTCCTCCAGTACAGCGATCCGCCGAGCGCCTGCGCAGAGTGCCACCGGGTCCGGCAGCGGCGGCCGGACCATGGCGCACAGCATCCCACGGGTCAGATAAAAGCCCGTCAGCTGCGCCAGAACCTCCCGGGGCGCGAGGTAAGCCGGGATATCCCCACAGCGCGCCAGCATCGCCTGCCCCGCCGCATCGCCCTCCTCCAGCAGGCAGGAGACAGGGCGGTACCCCGCGTCCAGCGCCCGGCCGATGACAAGCGGACTCTCGGCAATAAACAGCCCCTTTGCCGGGTCATCCCGGTTTAGCAGCTGCCGCTCTGAGCGCCGGGCATAGACATCCAGCTCCGGCGCGGTAAGATCCGTGATTTTGATGCAGTTGACCATACACACGCTCCCGTTTCCAGCAAAAAGGCTGCCGCGCCTATGCCGCAGCAGCCTTTTGGCAGTCTTATAAATTCTCCCCGTCCAGCAGGTCCTGGAGGGTAATTTTCTCAAGATAATTGTCAATAATCTCATCGAGCCGCTGCCACATCGGCAGCGTCATGCACTGGTCGGCCCGCTCGCAGCCGCTCTCGCCGCATTCCAAGCAGGCCACCGGGGCAAGGGAACCCTCTGCCAGCTTCAAGATCGCGCCGACGGTATACGCCGACGGCGGGTAGCGCAGACGGTAGCCGCCGTCCTTCCCCCGCTGGCTCTCCAACAAGCCTGCACGGTTGAGCCCGGCGACAATGGCCTCCATATACTTCACAGACATGCCCTGCCGACAGGAGACATTGCTCAGCGAGCAATACTGCCCCGGCTCTTGCTGCGCAAGGTCCAGCATGATTCGCAGCGCATAGCGCCCCTTGGTCGATACCATCATCGTCTTTTCCCTCCCTATCGGTGCTATTTTAGCAGATTTTTCCCGCTTTTGCAACCGGAATCGGCCAAATACCGCTGGGCGCGATCCAGCAGCTTTTGGTACAGGTTCAGGTCCTCCGGCGAAAAATGCGCCGAGGTCAAAAAGTCCGGTGTCTGCCAGGCCACCGCCCGGTTTTCCGCCGGGCACTGCCGCAACGGCGCGTCGTCATCTGCCTGCAGCAGATACGCCAGGGAGAGATGCAGATGCCGCGGCACCTGCCGTCCCCGCTTTTCATGGGGCGCGACGGGGAAAATATCTAGGCTGATCGGCCCGTCGCACACCGGCGCAGCCTGGACGCCCGTCTCCTCCCAGGTTTCCCGCAGGGCCACCTGCAAAAGATCCGGGCAGCCGTCGGCGTGGCCGCCGGGCCAGGCCCAGCAGTCCATCTGGTTATGATAGAGCAATAAGATCCGGCTGGCGTCCCGGTTGATAACAAATGCGGAGGCCGTCATATGCGCCAGATCGTCCCGCCCCAGGATTGTGCCCGGGCACTGGCGCAGCTGCCGCAGCATCGCCTGCTGCACGGCATGCTCCCCTTCGTCCTGCGGGCAATAGGCAGCGATGGTTTCCAAAAGCTTTTTCATACGCGGCCCACCCCCATGATCGTCCCACCGCCGATGACAACAGGGCCGTCGTAAAGGACAGCCGCCTGCCCGGGCGTCGGCGCCCGCTGGGGCTCGTCAAATTCCAGCCGGAGGCCGCCCTCCTCCGGGTAAACTGTGCAGGGCGCTGTTTTGGGTGTATAGCGCAGCTTTGCCGCCAGACGCATCGGCTGCCGCAGCGCCGCCAGGGCGATGAGATTGATCTCCCCGACAAAAACCGTCCGGGAAAACAGCGCCTCCTGCGGCCCCAGGATCACATCGGCCCCCGCCTTGCGCACCACATAGATCCGCTCGCCTGCGGCGATCTCCAGCCCGCGACGCTGGCCGAGGGTGTAGGCCTCCATGCCCTTGTGGGGCCCAAGGTCACGGCCATCCAGCGTCCGGAAATGCCCGGGCTGCGGCTGCAGGCCATGGGCGCGCAGATAGGCCATGTAATCGCCGTCGGGCACGAAGCAGATATCCTGGCTGTCGTGCTTGGCGGCGACGTGGAGCCCGGCCTCCGCAGCCAGTGCCCGCACTTCCTGCTTTGTCATGCTCCCCAGAGGGAAGCGCGTCCGCGCCAGCTGGGCCTGGGAGAGGCAGTAGAGCATATAGGTCTGGTCCTTGGCGCCATCCTGGGCGCACAGAAGCAGATACCGACCGCTCCCCGTGTCAAAGCGCACCTGGGCATAGTGGCCGGTGGCAATCCCGTCATAGCCCAGCTCCAGCGCCGCATCCAGAAATCGGCCGAATTTCATCGTCCGGTTGCAGAAGATGCAGGGGTTCGGTGTCCCGCCCTGCTGATAGACCCGGGTGAAGGGCTCGATGACATTTTGCAAAAATTCCTCCTGCCAGCAAAACAGGTGAAATATCAGCCCCAGTTGCGCTGCGGCGTCGGCCGCCATCTGGGCCTCTTCCTCGCCGCCCGGGCGCAGCAGCATCGTTCCGCCGCCGACGGTAACCCCCTGCCGCTGCAGTAAGATACATGCCACCGCCGAATCCACACCGCCGGACATCGCCGCCAGGATCTTTTTCATCACGGATCGCCCCCTTTTCTATCATCTTACCCGAAACAGGACGAAAAAGCAAGCAGTGTCCGCTTGCAAAAGCTGCCCGGACATGATACCATATTTGGGCGAAAGAGGTGCAACATTATGATCGCTTTTCAATCCCCCCAGCTGACCGACCGCGGCGTGCTTGCGCCGATTTTTTATGGCTCCGGCAATCTGGGCTGCGAATTTACGTTTAACAACATCTATCTCTGGGGCCGCCAGGAGTACGCCATTGTGGGAAATTGCCTGGTTCTCTTCTCCCATTGGGACGGCCAGAGCACCTATGTCTACCCCGTTGGCAACGGCGACCACAAAGCTGCCATCCGGCTTCTGATGGACGACGCCCAGGAGCGAGGTATTCCCTTCCGCCTGTCGGGCATCTCCGAACAGGCCATGGCGGAGCTGGAGAGCGGGTTCCCCGGCGTCTTCCGTTTCCAGCCCCGGCGCAGCAGCTTCGACTACGTCTATGAGATCGACAAACTGTCTGACCTCAGGGGCAAGCATCTGCAGCAAAAGCGCAACCACATCCACCGCTTCTGCGACGCCCACCCGGACTGGCGAGCCGAGCCCATCGGGCCGGAGAATCTGGAAGAATGCCGCCAGCTGGTCACCCGGTGGTACGAGCTGCACGGGCAGGACGATATGGAGCAGGATTTTCTGCTGGAAAAGCGGGCCATCCGCCGGGCCTTTGACGCCTATTTTGCGCTACGGATGCGGGGTCTTGCCATCCGCACGGAGGGTAGGCTCGTTGCGATGACGATGGGTTCGCTCATCAATGATTCCATCTTCGACGTCAGCTTTGAAAAGGCCTATGCCGATCTGCAGGGCGCTTACCCCATTGTCAACCGGGAATTTGCTCGGATGCTGCGGGCAGAGTACCCCAATCTGCAATACCTCAACCGGGAGGAGGATATGGGTCTGCCCGGCTTGCGCAAGGCCAAGGAGTCATACCACCCGGCCTTCCTGGTCAAAAAATTTCGGGCCTATCTGGAAGAGGAGGTCTGCTAATATGCTGCGCACATCCACCGCGGCGGACATTCCCGCGCTGCAGGCCCTCTGGCAGCGCTGCTTTGGTGACCCGCCCGCCTACACCAGGCTGTATTTTGCCCATCTCTGGCAGCCGGAGCAGGTCTTTATCACGGCCGAGGGGCCGGAGGTTCAGGCGATGGCGATCTGGTTCCCCCTGCAGGTCGGTGGCAGACCGGCGGCGTATTTCTACGCCGTCTGTACCGATCCGGCCTACCGGAGCCGCGGCATCTCCCGGCGACTGCTGGCCTACGCGGAGGCATCCCTCCGGGCCAGAGGCGTGGCGCAGTTTCTCCTGGTGCCCGGCGATGCGGGGCTCTTCCGGTTTTACGCCGCTCAGGGCTATACCTGCTGCGGAACCATTGGGCAGGCGCAGCTGGGCCAGCCCGCACCCGGTAACATCGCACCCCTCAAACCAGAAGATTATCTAGTCCGGCGCGCCCGGTGTCTGACGCTGCCTCACGCGGCGTATTCCCTTCCGCTGCTGGAGCATCAGGCGCGGCTGTGCGCTCTGGCAGGCGGTGGGCTCTTTGCCCTGGGTGAGACCGGCTGTGCCGTCTGTGAGCGCGCGCCGGAAGGCACGCTGCTCGTCAAAGAGCTGCTGGGCTGCGACCCGGTCTCCGGCGGCAATGCCCTGCTCTATTATTTTCACCTGGCCCAAGGTACCGTCCGCTTCCCCGACCCCAACGGCGCGCCGTTTTGCATGGGAAAATCGTTGACGCAAAGCCCGCTCTATCTGGGCCTTGCCTTTGACTGACCAGACGCAACCCCCGCGTCTGGCGCGGCGGCGGAGCATTTTCCTAAAATCTACTCTTTACATGCCGCCGCATTTTTTGTATAATAAAGCCGCAATAGAATCATGCTGTGCAGTATCCCTCGGGATTTCAAGGAAAACGGGTGCAACTCCCGTACGCCGCCAACGCTGTAATAGACGAGTCTGCTTCTATATGTCACTGGGGGTCTTCCCTGGGAAGGCGAAGCAGGCGATGACGCTTGAGTCAGAACACCAGCTGCGCAGCCAACGCGTATACGCTAAGGCAGGACATGATGCGAAAGTGTCCGGCCCGGGGCGTATTTTTTTATTCTTTTTTATGGAGGGCACATATGAAAAAGATGTTCCGACTCACCGAAATCCACACCACCTGCCGGACGGAGATCTCCGCTGGGCTGACGACCTTCTTCGCCATGGCCTATATCATCTTCCTCAACCCGGTCTTTCTCTCCTCGACTGGGATGGACGCCAGCGGCATCCTGGTCGCGACCTGCCTGTCCGCCGCCCTGGGCTGCTTTTTGTGCGCATTTTTCAGCAATAAGCCCTTTGCCATGGCCTCCGGCATGGGTATGAACGCATTCTTCGCCTATACCCTCTGCGGCCGCTGCGGCTACACCTGGCAGCAAGCCCTGGCGCTGACGGTTATCGCCGGGGTCATCTTCCTGCTGCTCGTCCTCTCGCCGCTGCGGGAGAAGATCATTGCAGCCATCCCCGCAAACCTCAAATATGCCATCAGCGCCGGGATCGGCCTGTTTTTGACGGTCATCGGGCTGCTGGATACCGGCATCATCACCATGACGCAGGGCTATCCCGCGCTGGGAGACCTGCACGACGCCAGCGTGCAGATCGCGCTGGCGGGCCTGGCCATCACGGCAGTCCTGCTTGTCTGCAAGGTCAAGGGCAGCTTGATCCTGGGCATGGCCGCGACGGTGCTGCTCAGCCTGCTGTGCGGCCAGACGGCGCTGCCGCAGCAGGTGATCGGCGCGCCCAGCACCATTGGTCGCGTCTTTTGCAAGCTGGATTTTACCGGCCTGCTGCGGGGTGACGGTCTTTCCGGCATTGCCGCGCTGGCGGCGCTGCTGCTTTCTATGACAATGGTCGATCTGTTTGACACCCTGGGCTTTTTGATCGGCACCGGGGCCCGGGCCGGGCTGCTGGAAGAGGACGGTAGCCTGCCGGGCACGGGCCGCGTCCTGATCGCTGATGCTTCCGCCACCGTCCTCGGCGCGCTGTGCGGGACCTCTACGGTGACGTGCTACGCCGAATCCGCCGCCGGGATCGCCGCCGGAGGGCGCACGGGGCTGACGGCCCTGACCGTCGGCATCTGCTTTTTGCTGGCCGCGTTTTTCTCTCCGCTGGCCGGTATCATGACCGCCGCAGCCACAGCCCCGGCAATGATCATCGTCGGCATGTATCTGCTGATGGAGATCAAGCGCGTCGACTTCTCCCAGATGGACGACGCCATTCCCGCCTTTGCCACGATCGTCACCATGCCCTTTGCCTATTCCATCACAACGGGCATTGCCGCAGGTTTTCTTTCCTATGTGCTGTGCAAGCTGGCGGCCCGGAAATGGCGGGCGCTGAATGTGCCGGTCGTGCTTCTGGCGCTAGTTTTCCTGCTGTATCTGTGCCTGTAATGCGGCAGCCCTGCAGGAAAGCCGACAGGGCCGCAAAGTCGCGAGTTGAAAAGCGGGCAGCTTTGTGATATAAATAGGGTATCTTCGCCTTTGCGCGCAGAGATACCCTATTTTTGCGCCGCCCATCGGGCCGCGCGACCGCAATGAAGTTTTCATAGGAGAACCGCTATGACACATACAACATCCGTCTTGGAAGATCTGGCACGCCAGATCGCGGCACAGCCGGAGGCCGTCGCCGTCGCAGACGCAGCAGACAAATGGACCTTTGCCCGCCTGGGGGACGGGTCCGACCGGCTGGCCAGCTGCCTGATCCGGCAGGGTGTGCAGCCGGGGCAGCCTGTGGGCGTCGTCGCCCGGCGGAGCGCCGCTGTTGTCGCCCTGTTCCTGGCCGTCCTCAAAGCCGGCGGCTTTTATGTCCCGCTGGACCCGGACTGGAAGCTGGAAAAGCTCGCACATGTCTGCGCCAATGCCGGGCTGCAGCTGGTTTTGGACACGCAAACGCCCGGCCCATTGCCGGACGGCGTCACCGCCCTGGTCTGCGGCCAGGCGGAATGGGAAGCCCCGGCGGACGCTGCCGCGCTTTCCGCCATCGCCGCCCGCCTGCGGCCGGAGGACCCGCTCTACCTCATCTATACCTCCGGCTCCACCGGCGTACCCAAGGGCGTTTTAAAGACCCACGGCGCGATGCAAAGCTATATCGCCGCCTTTACCGCCCGCTATCCTGCCACCCCAGCAGACGCGCTGGGCAACCAGACGCCGTTTTTCTTCGACGCCTCGGCCAAGGACCTTTACTGGATGCTCCACGACGGCTGCCGCCTGGAGGTCCTGGACACCGGGCTGTTTTCGCAGCCGTACCACCTGATCGAATATCTCAACGACCGGCACATCACCCTGATCTCCTGGGTCCCGTCGGCGCTGGTGATCGTCTCACAGCTGGATACCTTCGCGGATATCCTGCCAAACTACCTGCGGGCCGTCTTTTTCATCGGTGAGGTCTTCCCGATGAAGCATTTTTTGATCTGGCAAAACGCGCTGCCGGGGGTGAAATTCGTCAATCTCTACGGCCAGTCGGAGCTGGCCGGGGCCTGCTGCTATTATGAAGTTGACCGAGCCTTTACCCCGGACGATACCCTGCCCATCGGCCGCCCCTTTGCCAATGCGGAGGTCTTCCTCCTGGACGGTGACCGGGTCGTTACAGAGCCCGGCCAGATCGGCGAGATCGGCATCGTCTCCCCTGCTCTGGCCGCCGGGTATTTCGGCGACGCGGAGAAGACGGCGGCGGCATTCGGCACCTTCTGCGACCACGGACGCACCCTGCGGCTCTTCCGCACCGGCGATATGGCCCGCTACACCCCGGAGGGGCTCCTCGTCTTCGCCGCCCGGTGCGACGCTCAGATCAAGCACATGGGCTACCGGATCGAGCTGGGGGAGATCGAAGCAGCGGCAAACAGCCTGCCGGAGATCACCGGCTGCGCCTGTTTGTACGACACGGCGAAAAACCGCATCGTTCTCTTCTGCACCGTGCAAGACGGCGCGACAAAGGCCAGCCTGCGCAAGGCCCTGCGGGAGAAGCTCTCCACCTATATGATCCCCTCGAAAATTGAAATCCTGCCGCAGCTGCCCCGCAATGCCAACGGCAAAACAGACCGGGTTCTGCTGCGCACGCTATTACCGTAACACCGAAAGGAGCCAATACCATGGAAGAATTACTGGAAGTTCTGCGGGACATCCGCGACGACATCGACTATGAAACGGAAGACAATCTGATCGACGGCAAGGTCCTCGATTCCTTTGAGATCGTTACCCTCGTCTCGGAGATCTCCGATACGTTCGACATCACCATCAGCGCCAAATACCTGGTGCCGGAGCACTTCAACTCCGCCAAGGCCATGTGGGATATGATCTGCGCTATCCGCGCCGAGGATGAATAATGCATTAAAACCACAAAAACCGCGCCGCAGTGCCGTTTGATCCGGCAGCTGCGGCGCGATTTTTATAGGCCATTTCCAGGGGGCAGCCAGCGCTGCTGGGCGACGGTCTTTGCCTCACTGCGGCGCTTGACGCCTAGCTTTTGCAGGATATGGCTGACATGGGTCTTGACCGTGGCCAGCTTGATATCCAGGATCTGGCCGATCTCGGCATTGCTGCGGTCGGCGCACAAAAGGCGCAGCACCTGCTGCTCCGTCGCCGTCAGCGCCGCGGCCGGGGCGTCCCGCGTCTGCAGGTAGTCAGGATAATAGGCCGCCTGAATGCGGGCCGCACCAAGGACGGCCTGCAAAAAGGCCGCATCCTTCACCCAATCGCATTTTTCCAATAGCGGCAAGATCGCCGCGCCGAAGCTGCTGACCGGACGGATGTAATGATACGTCGCCGCGATATCCAGCGCCTCCTGCAGCGCCGCCCGCCAGTCCGGCTCCCGCCGGGCCGCATAGGCGATTGCCCGCAGCAGCAGAAGCTGTAACAGATCCAAATGGCGCTCGCAGCGGCGGAAATAGTTTTCCAGCGGCGCCAGGGTCAGCAGTGCATCCGTCGGTTGCCCCAGATTAATCTCCACCATAGCCTGAGTCAGGTACTGATAGCGCTTCATGACATAAAGATGCACCGGGTCACGAGGTGCACTGGCGCGGTACCACTGGGTTGCCGTCTCCAGCTCGCCCAAATAGAGCGCGATTCTGCAAAGCATTGCATCCAGATTCGGCAAAAAGCGCGTCTGTCCCAGCTCGATAAACCGGAGGCGGAGGGATTCCAGCGTACTCTTCGCATTGCCCGCCTGCCCGGCGGCCACCTGGCTGCGGGCCAGCAGACCGAGGGTGGCAAATTCAATATCCGGCGTGCCCGTGCGCTGGATTTCATTCAGCCGGGCCATCAGGGCAAGCATCCGGGCAGTGATATCCGCCCCCTGCTCAAACTTGCTCTCCGCGATGGCGCAGTCCGCCAAACCGACGCTGTCGCGCCCCACCGCCGCCTCCACCGGCAGTCGCAATGTGCGGTAGAGTACATCGTCTTTTTTTGTCCAAGCAGAAAAATCCTTTCCGCCGTTGAGCAGGCTTGGCAGGGCGCTTGTCACAGAGAGGGGCGGCAAAGCAATCTCCCGGCTGGCCAGCAGCTTTGCCAAGCGAAGAAATGTCTCTACCAGGCTATCGACGCCGCGCTGCGGCAGGGAAATCCCCAACCATGCCAGGCGGCTGCGCGCCTCCTTGCAGGCCTCATCCGACCGCTTTCGCCGGGCGGCAAACGTTTCCAGCTCCCGGTACCAGCGCTCGGACGCATCATAGTCCATCTCCAGGGCGCATAGGATACTCATCGACTGCATCAGCACTGGCGAGGCCAAAATCTCCTGCTCCGGCAGGGCGTGATAATACTGGGCCATCTCATAATAATGCCCCATCCCCGGGTGCAGCTGTGCGTTTTTGATCAACAGCTCAGAGATGCGCCGATGGTCGCCGCTCATTTTATAGCAGGCCAGGGCATTGCTGTAGTCCTCCTGCAGCTCATAGTAAAGGCCGCCGCGGTTATAAATTCCTTTGCACTGCTCCGCCGTATACGTCCGGTCCAGCTCCCACATCAAATACTCCCGGAAAATAAACCAGAAGTGATACTTCGCTACACCGTCATACTGCAGCATACTGGTATTGCTCTGCAGCCACCCCAGCAGTTCTCCGGCCCGGGGATTGCCGCTGGCGATTCGCGCTAGTTCAACGTCAAAAACCTCAAATGGGGCAAGCTCCAGCAAAAACACTCGCAGCTCCAAGGAAAGGCGGTGATAGACCGCCTCTTCATAATACGCAAACAATTCCCGGCGAATCGCCGCATCCATCTGCGCGTCGTACTGTGCTCCGTCCTGCAGGTGGCGTACTGCCAGCACAAGAGCCAATGGGTAGCCCATGCTTTCCCGCAGCAATGTCTTCAGCTCCAGTTCCGACACCTGCACGCCATAGGCTGCCAGCAGTTCCCCTACCCGTTCCCGATCCAGCAGGAGCGACTGCGCGTTGAAAATCTGTACCAGCCCGGCAAACTGGAACGAAATTAACCAGCCGGGCGCCGTCCCGCGAGAGAGCAGGACGAAGCGCTTGCTTGGATTTTCCCGAATCAAGGTACAGAGTGCCTGCTGGTCCGCCGGTTCCTGGAGCGCCTGGAGTTGATCCAACAGCAAAACGTCCCAATGCTCTGCCCCCGTGGGCAGAGCAAAATCTGGCGCGTCGGCAGACCGGACACATACCTGCCGTCCAGCCAGCAAAACCTGCGCCGTGACGCTCTTGCCAAAGCCGCAGGGAGCAGTAAACAGAACCACCCGTCCATTTTCCATCGCAGCAAAGAATTGGTCTGCCAACTCCGGTCGAATTACGATCGGTTCTTTCATCGCCATTTTCTATCTCCTTCTTCCCACTGACGTCGCGATTCCATTTCCCCAAAGTATCGTGTCGATCTCATTCTTTCGTATTATAGCGAATCTGGAAAAAATGTAAATCCCAAACTGGGCAAATTCTTCGATCTGCTTGACTTTTTTGTCATATTTTCTTATAGTGAATGGTAGAAATTGACAAGAAAAGGCAGGCAAGTTTATGGAGGTTTTGTCCCGCTACCAGGTGCTGCCCGTGGAAGGGCCACTGCCGTGGTTCTCCGGCAGCCCGATGCAACTGCATACGGTTCAGCTGGTGCTGGATCAGCTCTCCGGGCGGGTCCTGCTCCAGATTCTGGCGCAAAATATGACGGACCAGCCCATGAAGTCCGTCTGCCTCCGCATCACCTGCCGGGACGCTGCTGGGACAGTTCTGCAGGAATTCCCCGCGGTGCTGCTGAAAAACATCTACGCCGCCCCCCACGGGACGTTTCATAACCGGCAGAATCTCTATCTTCCTACCGGTACCGCCAGCTGCGACCTGCTCCCTGAGCGAGTATTTTTCCAGGACGGCCAGGTCTGGGACCGGCCCGACTATCTGCAGGGCCAATTACTGCCGCCTCCCACGCCTGTCGACCCCGACGCATCGGACGCCGCCGCACTGCAGCAGGCTGCCCAGCGGGCGGGCTATCACAGCGACTATTATTACGAAGAGCATAACGATTTCTGGTATTGCAGCTGTGGGCAGGCCAATCCCATTGCCGCCATGTACTGCGGCCGGTGCTGCGCACCCCGCAGCTGGCTCCAGGCCAATGCCCGCCATATTCCCGCCCGTCGGCCCGCGCCTCGGCCAGATCTGCAAGAATATTTTGGCCGTAGCCCCGGCCAGTATCAGCCGGTACTGCCAACGCCGCCCCAGGAGCAGCTGGTCTGCGACCCGCACACCGGCGAGCTGCTCCCGCTGGAGGAGTATAACAGCCTGATGCGGGCGATGTACTACCAAAAGCAGGACGCGCCGCCGCCCGCGCCGCCCCGGCGCAGTCATACCGGCTGGATCGTCGCG
Organism: uncultured Oscillospiraceae bacterium; assembly: GCA_958436045.1. Classification (GTDB taxonomy): domain Bacteria; phylum Bacillota; class Clostridia; order Oscillospirales; family Oscillospiraceae; genus SVMC01. The sequence continues at coordinate 17,380 of CAUBIP010000028.1, forward strand.
CTGGTGCTGCTCTGCCTGGCGGCTGCCGCCGTATTTCTCATCCTGCCCAAGACCCAGTATGGCCGCTACCAGAAGGCCGTCAGCCAGATGGAAGCCGGGCAGTATGACGAAGCCTACGCGGCATTTCTCGCCCTGGGGGATTACGACGGCGCTGCCAACCAGGCTACCTCCTGCCGCTATTACCAGGCCCAGCGCCTGTATGAAGCCGCCGATTGGGCGGCGGCGGGCGCGATCTACGAATCCCTGGGCGACTACCGCAAAAGCCCCTCGCTGGCAGCAGACTGCCAATACCGCCAAGCGCTGGACGCGATGGCCCAGGCGTCCTATGAAGAAGCCATCGACTTTTTGACAAAAGCCCAGTCCCTGGATGAGAGCAATACGCTCTACGAGCAGAAGCTGCTGGAATGCTATTACGAGCTCGGCGTCGCCGCTGAGGACGACGGCGATGACGAAGCGGCCGTCCGCTGGTATGAACAGTGCCCGGACTATCAGGACGCCGCTGCGCGGCAGGACGCCTGTGAGGCACGGCTGCGCGGAAGCGGCGGCATTACAGACGGGACATCTGGCAACACCGGCCTTGCCCAGGATGGGCAGGCCCAGTCCGGCGGCCAGACAGACGCCGCTGCGGGCAAATCCAATGAAGAAATGTACGCCTATGTCACCAGCCACCGCCAGCGGGAGGACGCGACAACGGCGGCGTATCTCGCCCTGCTGCGCCAAGCCAATTACCGCGACAGCCAGCAGATCTACCAGTCTCTCTACGCCTGGAAGGTGGAGATTTTCTTTAATACCGAAGCCAGCGACCTGACGACCCGCCTGGAGACAGCCACCGCCGCGCAGACGCTCTATGCCCATTATATCGTCTCCGGTGGCCCGCTGAACGGCTCGCTGCAGCTGAAATATACCTATCGCAAGCCCAATGGTGCGACGGGCGAAAAGGTGATCACCGGCACCTGCGCCAGCGGCAGCACCGGCAATATCTTCTGGCGGGACGGCATCTATGCCGAGACGGAGCAGCAGCAAGCCGGGACGATGCAGGTCAGCTATTACGATGCCCAGACCGGCACGCAGCTCTGCACCGGCTCGATCGTCATCACACTGCCCACGGGCACACAGACAAAGCCCTAGAAAAACCGCTGGACAAAACCCCGTTTTGTGGTATGATATAAGTAGTTTTTGGTACGGCGGCTCATTTGCCGCAATGTGGAGCAGCAGGAGGAATCTATGAATACTGACAGCTATCCCCGTTTATTTAAACTGATCCGCGAGTGCGCCCAGACGACAGACCGGCTTCCCCCGGAGGACGTGCTGGCCCAGCAGCTTGGGATCAGCCGTGTCAAGCTGCGCGATATGCTGGCAACACTGCAAGCCAATGGCTATATCAGCCGCAAAAAGGGCATCGGCACCCTCATCAACAAGCACATGCTGGCTGAAACGGCCCGCCTGGATATGGATACTGTTTATGAGGAGATGATCTCCGAGTCCGGCCATATCCCCTCCATGCTGGTGCAGAAGATCAAGCTCGTCTCCGATATTCCCCAGGAGATCCGCGACCGGCTGCAGCTCGCCCCGGAGGACACCGCCTACCTGATCGAAAAAACCGCCTTTGCCGACGATATCCCCGCGATCTTCACCATCGACTATATCCCGGCCAAGTATTATGATGAATCGGACCTGGATATCCGGCTCATCGCCCAGTGTACCTTCTTCTTTGTCCAGCGCTACTGCGACGAATTGCTGGATAACCTGATCGTCCACGCCGAGGCCATTGCCGCGGGGCATACCATTGCCGACCGCCTGCAGCTGCCGGAAGGCGCGCCGGTCTTGAAGCTGAGCTCCATCTGTTACAGCCAAAAGCTCAAGCCGATCATGTCCTCTGTGGAATACTACAACACAAATATGCTGCCGCTGTCGTTCCTGAAACGCATCAGCCGGACAAAGCAGCAATAAGGCAATAAAAGCTCACGAAA
>CAUBIP010000029.1 GCA_958436045.1 uncultured Oscillospiraceae bacterium
GTACTGGGTGTGATCCCCATACGGGGTGAACAGTGCCGGGGCGACCTGGTGGGATTTGCCGTTGTAGACCTCCGTCACCGTCTCAGCCGGTTTCGTCTGGCCGGGCTTATCCTTCAGAATGCGCATCGTACCCGGGGTGTAGTTTTCAACGAAATAGACATAAACTGTCCCGTCACCCTCGTCGTAGGCCGTCGTCAGGACGCCGCTCGTCTGCGGGTTGCCCTGGGTCTCGACCCGGTAGGCGATCTCCCAGTTCGTCAGATCAATGACGACGATCGTATGCCCGCTATACGGGCCATAGGCCTCTGTACCGCCGCAGCCGATGTAGGCGCGGCCATTGTAAATCGTCGGCGTGGAAGCGGAGCCAACCTTGCTCTCCAAATTCAGGCTGCGCAGAGAACTCTCGTCAATGACACCCGCCTCACTGACCTGGATACTGTAGAAATAGCCGCCTCTGGTACCAAAGTAGTAGTTACCGCTCTGCGCATCGTAGGCGATATTGCAGCGCACATCCCCGGCGTGGGGCAGCTGCAGGCTGGACAGGACCGCGCCGGTCCGGCGGTCCAGGCACAGCAGCGACGCGCGGCCCTTGCTGTTGCCGTTCTCACCGTCGTCAGTGCCGACGATGACATACTGGTCCGTCACGCACGCGCCAGTCCAATAGAAGCCGCCCTTGGCAGCATAGAGCCAACTGGCCGCCTTCTCTTCCTTCGGGTTCGACGGATCCTCATCCGTAGTGCTGAGGCAGACGAAGTTGCCGTCGAGGGTCTCGCTGCGCCAGAAGCCGGTGTAGACATAGCCGTCGTGATAGGCGATCGTGCAGTTCGGCTGGCCGCCCAGCGCGTCACGATAGATCCAGACCGATTCCAGCGTCGCCGCGTTAAAGGCCTGGACGGTGCCGTCACTGAGGCCGACGAAGATCATGCCGCCGCCGTAGGTCGCGCTGTTGATGCACCAGTTGGAGCTGTGGTCCATCTCGCCGCTGGCCAGAACCTTGCCGCTGGTCTTATCCAGCTTATAGAGCTTGTTGCCGGCGTAGACATACAGCGCGTCGTTCACCAGGATCGGGCAGCCGCAGGCGTCGCCGTACCAGCCGGTCCCGACACGATTTGCCCAGTAGAGGACGGTGTCCTCCGCTGTGATCGGCGTCCGCGCGTTGATGATGCCGTTATTATCGCTGGTGGGCCGGAGGCTGGGCCAGGCAGCAGGCAGATCCTGCAGCGTCGTATTGGCCGGAGCCTGTTCCAGGGCCACTTGGATCGTTGTATCCTGTGCAGGTGCCAGATAATCGGTCACGCTCTTGCCGCAATAACCGCCGCAGGTAACATTATAGGTATAGCTGTTGCCGGGAATCATTGTGAATTTTCCATCCTCAGCATAGACGGGCTTGCCCGTCTTGTTGGCGATGACAAACGTCACAGCCTCTGCCGGGGTGACCTGGAACTGCACCTGCACCGGCTCGACCCGCTTGAGATGCAGGGTATACGTTCCCACCACGGTGTTGCTGTCCTGATGCCGCACCTGGATGGCCACATCCTGCAGCCCCGCTTCATTCCATTCCGGTGTCAGGGTAATCTCCTGTAGGCTGTCATACCGCTTATCGCCGATCATCGCGTAATATCCGCCACTGATGGGCGTGTCCGACGTCTCGTTCGGGAAGGCCGCCGTGAGGGTCAGCTCTTTCACGGAATCCAGGACCTGGAGCGTATATTCCTTTTGCGTCGCTGTGAAGCGGCTGACCTTGCCGTTTGCATCCAGCAGGTCAATATTTTCGCCGTTTGCCGTGCAGGCCAGGCTCTGCAGCTGCAGCTGGCGGGCGATGGTGATCGCATAATCCTGGTATTGCAGCAGCGTATCCGAGACCTGCTTCTGCACCCGGACCGTCACCTGCTGGCTATAGCCGGAGCGGGCCAGGCAGTCGATCAGGAAGCTGGTCTTGCCGGTGTCGCTGACGTCATACTCGATCTTCAGCTCCTTTGCGACACCGCATTTTTCCGGCGTCGACGACTGGGCCTGATAGAGAGCCGTCACCGTTTGGTGATCCTTGTCCGTTCTCGTCGCCTGGGCGTAGACAGACGCCAGGGTGTCCAGCGCCGTGGCGGTATAGCTGTGGCGCGATGCTTGGAACGCCGCATCCAGCGGCAGCGCCACGCGGCTGGTGAAGGGCGATCTGTTATAGAACGCCAGGCCGCTCAGCCCGTCCGCCGTCTCGGGGACCGGGGCGGTGATTGTCTGGCCATCCGCTGCCTGGAAGGTCAGGGACGCATGATACCACGTGTCCTTCGTCGAAACGCACTCGTAGGTATCGCCGGGGATCAGGTGGTATTTGCCGTTAGACTCCGGCACAATGACCGTGCCGCCCCGGTTGCGCAGCTCCGCATCCACGCCCGCAGGGACCTCCAGCGCCACAGTGACGGCGGAGACCCGTTCGATCTGGATCTGATACGTCCGGCTCTGGCCGCCGGTGTGGCTGACTTTAACCAGGACGTTGTTCTTCCCGCTTGAGAGGTTGACGGTGTCCGTATGCTTGCCGTTGACCGTCACCGTCGTGCCATCTGCAGTATAGGCCTGGGCGTCGATCTTGACGCTTGCAGCTGTCGCGCGGCAGGTATAATTTGTCTCCGCCGGCTGGAAGGGCAGGTAGAGCGCGGTGCCGTCCTGCAGGAGCTCCAGCTTTTTCAGCGTCGGAACACGGACAACATCGACCGCCAGGGACTGGATCATCGTCTGCTCGTTATTTGTGCCCTCATTCATCTTATAGCGGGCCTCCAGTGTCAGGCTGCAGCCCGTCATGCCCTGGTCCAGCAAAGCGGAGAGCTTTGTGGAGAAGCTTTCCCAGCTGCGGTAGGTCTCCGAGCAGTCATTACCATCCAGGTCGGTGTAGCAGGCATAGAGCCGCGTTGCTTTTGCCGGAACATCGCCCTGCTCGGCACGGAGATAGACCGTGGTCTTACTCGCGGTGTCATCCACATACCAGGTGACGCGATCGCCGTCTCGGCTGCTGGCATAGGGTTCCTTGTTCTCATTGAGGGCCGTGGCGCTCTTGAACCACTGGCCAGAGGGCAGCTGCGCCGTCACCGTCGCATTCTGGGAGATGACAATCTTCCCCTCCGTGCGGTTATTGGCCCCGTCGGAGATCACATAGTCATAGTTGCCCGCCACAACGCGGACACTTCCCTGCCCCGTCGTGACATTGCCGCAGTCGTCCGTCATCGTGATGGCTGCCTTCGACACACTGGCCCCCGCCTGGGTGACCTGGAAATTCACGGTGTATTTTGGGCCGTTGATGCGCGCCTCGTAGGCGTTCATCGCCGCCGTTAGGGTATCGCAGCAGGTGCGGGCCGTGTCGGCTTTTGCCGTGGGCAGTGCGTCCATAGCGTTGGCGTAGGCATCCTTAGAGGCCGGGTCGTTCTGCAGGTTGTTCTGCGCCGTACGGAAGCGGCCCATCGCGCAGAGCAGGTCGATCATCGCGTCGCTGTAGACATCGTTGACACAGAAGAACATGGCCGTGATCTCGGAAGCCGGTTTCGTCATGTCGTAGCCGCCGCCGTCATAATAGCGCAGATACATTGCGCTGACGCCGTCGATGGCGACGATGCTGCCGTCCTCGATCCGCTCCAGCTCGTGCCCGGAAGCAGCGATCGCCTCCTCCACGGTCTGCCCGGCGGTGTAAGAGATCGCCTCCGGCTCGACGATGACACGGTTCGCTGTCATCACGCAGAAGTAGAAGCTGCCGCTCCCCTGGGCCGCCTGGACCCGGGGCATAACGCTCAGCATCAGGCAGAGGCAAAGCAGCGCCGCCACCCCACGTTTCAAAAATTTGCTCATTGGAACTCCTCCTTACTCAATACAGGCACTTGATCCAGTGATAATACCACCGCTGCAGCCGCTTCCAGCGGTTCTGGCAATGGGCCAGCACCTGAGCGGCATAGTCGTCCATCCATTGACGCTGCGCCGGGGCCATCGTATGCTGGCTATATAGGGCCTCCAGCTGCAGCCGCCGCGCCGCAGCATAATCAAGCCCGACAGCGGCCAGGGTCTCCGGTGTCGCCCCGGCGTAGCCCATCAGCCAGGCGGCGTAGGCAAAGCGCAGAGCAATGGCTGCTTTATCCTCCGCCGCGGCGATCTCCGCCAAACGACGGCGCAGGCGCAACCGGCGCGCCGCCAGCAGCGCTGCGAGCACCAGCAGCAGGCAGCCCAGCGCCGCCAGCAGCCACCAGACGCGGAAGACCGGCACGGTGCGGTTTTCATCCGTTGGATTCTCCTCCGGGGTCTCCTCGGGCTGGTGCTGCGGGGGCATGTAGGTCCGGCCACCGCCGCCCAGGCCCTCGCCTTCCAGCTCTTCCTTGTCGACATAGCCCGGCGTCACCTCAAAGGGTAGCCAGCCGACGCCCGCCAGATAGTACTCCGTCCAGGCGTGGGATTTCGCTTCCGTAAACGTGACCGTCTGACCGGCGGCATATGTCGCCGCCTCATCGCCGGATACATAATAGCCCTCACAATAGCGGGCGGGGATGCCGTAGTAGCGCAGCATCATCGTCGCGATCGTCGCGTAATGGACGCTGTAGCCATAGGGGCTCTCCTGCAGGGTGTAGAGGATAAAGTCGGTATCGCCGTTCTCCGTCTGCTGCCCCGGCTGGTAGGTCATATTCGAATCCAAATAGGTCAGGATCGTATCCTTGATCTGACTCAGCGTCATGCCGCCAGATGCGCTGCCCAGCTCCTGGGCCAGCAGCGACCGCACCTCGTCGGGAATCTCCAGATCATTCGTCTCGGCGTAGTCCCGGTACGCTGCCTCGCTGACCTGATAACGCTTTAGCACTGTAGACTCCGCGGCGTCGGCCAGGTCATTTTGCAGCGTGAACCATTCGGGGATGCTCCCGGGATAATAGTAGGCCGTGTAAGTATCGTCCTTTGCAAGAACAGCGCTGTCACCGATCTGGCGGTCATCCGCAAGGGCAGCAGTGTCCGCCGCGTAGGGCAGAAAATATTGCTTTTTGCACGCGGTCAGATTTTTAATTGTGATCTTGGCCGAAGCCGTCTCCTCCAGCGCCTGGTAAGCCGACGCCAGGACGCTTTGACCGTAGAAATTGCTCTGGTGCAGCCAGTAGAAGAGGTCGGCGCTATCCGCCCGGGTCTCCGCCGGCAGATCCTGCCAGCTCTGCCCGGTATAGGTCTGGCCGACAAAGCCGCGGAGGTAGAGCTTCTGCGGCTCGTCCATCGTGACCTCCAGCGCCGCCGTGTCATCCGGCTCCCAGGCGGGCAGGTTATGCAGCTGCCCTTCAGGCATCGCATTGGAGGCGGTGTCATACCGGACCGCATGGGCCCAGTTTTCCAGCCTCTGCCGCCACTGGCTGCTGGTGTTTTCCAGCGCATTGCCGCAGGCCAGGGCCAGCAGCAGCGCTGCCAGGCAAGCAGCCAGGCAGGCCGCCAGCTGCAGCGCCAGCGTCTTGCCGTTCTCGCCCGCGTCCCGGCGCACACAGTACACCAGCTGCAGGCCGCAGCCGCCCGCCAACAGGAGCAGCCCCACGCCGACGGGCAAAAGGCCCACAGCGCAGGCCACCAGTGGCAGCAGCGCCAGCAGCAGCGGCCAGCGTCTCGCACCGGCCGAGGCCCAGGCGCTCAGCCCCGCCACCGGCGGCAGCAGGACCAGCAGCAGCGGCCAAATTTGGCCCGCCGCCCCGCCGGTATACGTCAGATAGACCCGGCTCCGTCGGCCTTCGTACCAATAAAGCACCTGGTTTGCCGCCGCGGCCAGCGACTGACGCAGCGGCGTCAGCAGCACCAGGCCCAGCACCACGGCCAAAAGCAGGCAGCCCGGCAGGCACCACGCCCGCCAGCGCCCGCACTGCAGCAAGACAGCCGCCGCACTACAAGCCACGGCAATACCGATTGGCAGGAGGACCGGCGCTGCAAACAGCGCCGCCAGCACCAGCGCGCAGCCCAGGCTCATCAGCAATGTGATGAGGGAAATAGCGATCCGATCCGCCCCGGTCAGCCGCCCGGTATCAGGCGCGGCAGCGGTCAGGGTCAGATTGGAAGATTTGGTTTTTTTCATGCGTCAAGCTCCAAATCCTGCAATTGCTGCAGGTAATTTTCCGGCGTAAAGGCGATCACGCGGCAGCCGCCTACCTGGGCCGCCTCGCCGCAGCACAGCACCGTGAGCTCGCTGCCTGCAAAGCAGGTAAGCTCCGCCTCGCTCGGGCAGGCCGCCGTGAAATACAGCACCTTGCTGTACGGCTGCGCCATGTCGTCCAGATAGCTGAGAGCGCTGCTCGCGGCATCCCGGCAGCCGGATTTCAGCAGCCGCGGCATCGTCTGCAGCAGCGCGTCCTCGGAATCCACCGGCGTCTGCAGGACGGTCTCGCCGTCGTTCCAGGCCAGCGTATAGGCAAAGCCCTGTTCGCTGGCCGCCCGGGAGATCCCACACACGCACTCAGCCATGGCGTTCATCTCCGCTGCCTCCGCCACGCGGGCCGTCTTGTCCCAGAACAGCAGCAGCGACCGGGAGACCGGGAAGGACGGGTCGCGGACGATCGTCTTATCTAATTTAGAAGAGAGCTTCCAATGAATTTGCTTGATAGAATCCCCGGGGACATACTCCCGCAGCTGCAGCGTCTGGGTGTAATCCGAGCCCTTCCGGCCCTCCAGCCACGCCTCGCCGTCGTCCGGCGTCAGCGCAGGATAGGTCATAAGGAGGTTCACCGCCGGAAGCTCCGGCAGCGCGGTCAGCTTCGCGTCCACGCCCAGGGGAACGCGCCAGCGGATGCAGCCGGTCAGATCACTGACCTGGACCCGCTCCGTGCGCAGTTTGATGTAACCGCAATACTGCGACGAAAATTCCAGCGCCATCTCCGCCGCCCCCCGGACGCCGGGATGCAGCGCCACTGGAACATACGCCGTCTCACCGGTCAGCCGGTTCTCCAGCCGGACCCGGCAGATCACCTGCCCCACCGGCAGCCATGTCGGGTTTTCGACCCGTAAGGTGCCCGCCAGCGGCACGCCGCGGGTCCCCAGTGGAGGAAAATACAACTGCAGCCGGAGCTTCTTCCGGACAAAGAACGCTGCCAGCGCCCCCAGTAGGGGCAGCACCGTCAGCGCGGCAAACAGCGCCAGCGCTGCAGGCGACCCCGTCCACAGGGCCAGCAGCGCCGCCAGCAGCCAAACAGCCAGCCATGCGGCCCGGGGCAGAAAAAGCCGCCCGTTCATCGCGCGGAGAAGTGGGGCGTATCCGGCCGGGCCGTCTGGTCCAGGATCTCGCCCAGGATCTGCTCCGCGGAGATCTCATGCAGACGCGCCTTGGCATCGAGCATCAGACGGTGCGCGCAGACATCGGGGAAGACTGCCGCCACATCGTCCGGCGTGACATAGTCCCGGCCCTCCAGGAAAGCCGTCGCCTTTGCTGCCCGGCACATGGCCAGCGCGCCGCGGGGGCTGACGCCCAGCCGCACCAGCTCCTGGTGCCGCGTGGCCTCGACCAGCTCCGCCGTATAGGTATAGACTTCGTCGGCCATATGGACCTGCTCCGCCGCCTGGATCAGGGACTTGAGCTTTTCAATATCCGTCACCGGCTCGACGCTGTCCAGCGGGTTGGCGTGGTGGCGGTCCTGCATGATGGCGATCTGGCTCTTGATGTCAGGATAGCCCATGTGCAGCCGAATCAGGAAGCGGTCCAGCTGGGAGTTGGGCAGCGACTGGGTCCCGGCGGAGCCCACCGGGTTCTGCGTCGCCAGGACGATAAACGGCACCGGCAGCGGCCGGGTCAGGCCGTCGACCGTCACCTGCCGTTCTTCCATCGCCTCCAGCAGCGCCGACTGCGTCTTGCTGGAGGTCCGGTTGATCTCATCTGCCAGCAGCAGATTCGTCATAACTGCGCCGGCTTTATACTGCAGGCTCGCCGTCTCGCGATCGTAGACGGAGAAGCCGATGATGTCCGAAGGCAGTGTATCCGATGTGAACTGCACACGCTTTGTGTCCAGCCCCAGCACCTTGGCAAAGGCCAGCGCCATTGTCGTCTTGCCGACGCCCGGGACGTCCTCCAGCAGGACATGCCCGCGGGAGAGGATCGCCATCAGGACCTTGCGGACAACCTCATCCTTGCCGATCACGACCCGGCGGATCTGCTTCTGAATCTCTTGAGTGATTTCAAACATCTTTCTTTCCTCTCTTTTTCACGTATACCAATACGATTACCAGGGCCAGCACCAGCACGGCGCCGCCCGCGATATAGACATAGACCGGGACCCCGGCGCTGCCCGCCGCGGTGAAGTCGTAAATGCCCGGCTCACCGGCCCGCAGCCGCCGCACCCCCTCCAGGGCCATCATCGCCTGCTGTGTCGCGATGAAATTCCCCTCGGTATCGGAAGCGACATGGCGGAAGCCGCCGTCGTCCAGCTGATAGCTCAGCAGCGCCTGGGTCGGCGTGATATCGCCCGCGCAGAAGCGCTCGTCGGTATCCGGGTCGATCCCCAGCGCGCACAGCGCCAGAATCACCATGGAGAGGCTCTCAGAGGAATCCGTCCCGAAGGCGACATAATAGCCGTTTTCATCCATCTGTTTCTGAATAAAGTCCAGCCCCGCGTCAATAGCCTTCTGCACCTTTTCGTCGTCGCGGTAAGGCGCCAGGGCCTGCAGCGTCATTGACGTGATATCCAGATCCTCGCCGCCTGCCGTCAGGCCGAAGCCGCCGGATTCGGGGTTCTGCCGGTCGAGCATCATCTGCAAAAGGTCCTCCCGGGTGTACTTTGCGTCATCCGGGACAGTATACCCCTTGGTGTCCAGCAGGATCAGGGCATACATCATCCGGTTTGTCGTATCCTCCTCCAGGTCGCCGGGATAGGCGTAGGTGGAATCGGCGACCAAGTTGATCTTACTGCCGTCTGCCGCCGTGCCGAAGGCCGTCGGATCACCGCCCATTGCAAGGACAGCCAGCGCGATGCGGTGACGGCCGTTGATCTCCGTCAGCGCATCCGCATCCATATACATCTGCGTGACATAATGCTCCAGCGCCGTCAGGTAGGCGTCATAATCCTCCTGCTGACCGGTGATGGCCATGGCAAAGGCGGCCCAATCGCAGAAGTTGGAGCCTGCCGGGCAGGCGTTCTGGTCGTTCAAAAGGCCGTCGGCCGTGCCGCCGCCGAGCAGGCGTTCCGCCTGCCCCGCCGCGTCCAGCGCCGTCTGCAGGGAATCAGAGGCGGCCCAGGCGCGCAGCGGCACGCAGGAAATACAAAGGACGGCCGCCAATACGCTGGCCAAAATTCTCAGTTTTTTCAAGAAGCTGCAACCTCATTTCTTTTTGTAGGTTCGGGTCTGCCTGCCGCGTCAGCGCCGCGCGCAACAGACCGGTCAGCCCGCTCTCCGATTCTGCCTCGGGGGCCGGGTCCGGATTTTCCGGCGGATTGGGTTCCGGATCCGGGGTCGGATTCGGGTCCGGTGTCGGGGACGGGTCCGGGTTGACTGGCCCGGTGGCCGGAAGCACCTGCTCCACGATCTGCTTGCCGCAGCGGGCGCAGTAGTAGCCGACCCAGCCGTCCGCCGTCTCCGTCGGCTCGACGCGGGTCTCCGTCTGCTTCAGGTGATCTCGCTCTGATACGTAGCCGCCGACCCAGCTGTAGCAGTAGTGGTCAAATTGGCCGCCCTGCCGGCTGGAGCTGCCGACATCCTTGCCATAGGCCAGGGTAAAACGCATCTGGATCGTGCTGCCCGCAGAGACGACCTCCGCGCCCATAGACTGGGTGATGCCCACACCATTCATATAGCACAGCCAGCCAGAACCGGAGGTATAATCCCGGTCGCCGAGGCTATCGCTGTTATACGTCGGCTGGATGACGAAGCCATCCGTCTCCAGAATTTGCGCCAGGGTATCAGGAATGCTCCCGTCAAACGAGCCGGAGCGGTAGATGCGGCTCAGATAGTAGCTGCCGCCGCGGCTGGCTTCCACACTGTAGCCGTAGGAATCCAGCGCCGCCTCGACGACGTCCGCCGCTGTATCACCGGCCTTGACATCCACGGTGATGGTGTCCATCACATCCAGACCAACGGTCGTCGCGTCCAGGATGACCGTCGCCTGACCGGTGACATCCCCCTGGGCCGTGGACAGATAGCGGATGGAGTAGCGCTGCCAGGCGCTGTTTTTGCCGTTTTGGTCGTCCACTGCAAGAACCGTCACGTAATAAAGCTTTTCATCTCCGATGTTCGGCGGGGTAAAGGAAAGGGCGTAGTTATACGTATCTTTACCGGTATACTCCCGAATTTCCGTCGTCGTCCCTGTCTCGGTATCGGTGAGCTGGACGGTAATAAAGTTGTTCTGGATATAATGCCCGTCCGCCGCAGTGACTGTGACTTTAAACTCAAAGGCATTGTTCTTTTCATCATGGCAGCCGCCCTGGCTGGTGATGGCATCGTCCAGATTGGTGACGATCTTCGGTGCGTCGCCCATGTTGGGATTGTCCGGCCCGGCGTGCTGCACCTCGTAGGTAACCGTCACCGTCCGCTCCATCAGGCTTTTGCCATCCTTCATCAGGTACATCCGAAATTCGTTGCTGCCGAAGGAGAGCGTTGCCTCGAAATTTCCCTTTCGGTCGCTTTCCAGTGTCCGGAAGCGGTTGTTCGTGGCCTTATTTTTCAGCTTCACCTGGACGTATGCCTTGCTCCCGGCATTGATGGCCCGGGCATAAAACGGCAGGATATCGTCCGTCAGGTCACTTTCATAGACCGTGCCGTTTGCCAGGTTCGTCACAATATCCGGCTCACCGGGGACCGGTGCCGGATCCGGATCCGGATTCACGCCTTCTCCGTTGCCGGGCGTTGTATTTCCGCCGGGCTGGGGCTGGGTGTTATTGGAAGGGGTCGGCTGCTGGATGACCGTCTCCGGCTGTTCCCCCGGCTGCGGGTCCTCCTGCTGCTGAGGCTGCTCCTGCTCTTCCCGCTCCAGCTCTAATTCCGCCTGCTCCGCACTGGTCAGCCCCCCGACCGTTCCGGCCAGGGTCTCCTGCTCCAGCGGCTCGGTCTTCTGCGCCTGGAGAGGATTTTCCGGCGCAGCCCGCCCGGCGCCCACCAGGCTAAGGGTCAAGCCCGCCAATAGCACAACAGCCAGCGCCAGCCCCACCCAGCGCTGGATCGGTTTCTTTCTTTGCTTCATGCAATCCCACCTAAATATACTCTGCCGGGCGATCCCCGGCGCTATTTCCTTCTATTGCTATAGTATAAAAACGGCTGTCATAACACGTCGCGCGTTATAACAGCCGTCTTCCTGCATAATAAACCAAATATACGGTTTCCCACGAGCAGGTCTTCTGACTCACGCTTCTCCTCCCACCTGCGCAGCCTTCCCGGTCTCCCAGTGACTCATTTTGTGCAGGCGGCATCCACGCATACAGCGGCGGTACCGTCCAGGCCTCTCACCTGATTCCCTATTCTCTCCGGCAGGGGCCGGAGCACTCATGGCTTGTATAAAATTGGTATCTCTATCATACAGAATGGGACACGTTTTGTCAAGCATTTTTTCCCTCTGCAAATGACTGGCGGGGACTGGCACACACCCCAGCCCCCGCGCTTTTTTCAGAAGGAACGTATTAAATTCTCATTATAATCACGATAATCACGGCATAATCACGGCAGTGTGCCGATGACATTATCCAGCAGCCAGTAGCAGTCGATGAGTTCTTCCGTGGTGAAGGTCTCGCCGTCGGCCAACAGCTCATTGCCGTCGCGGTCGGAAAGTGGGCCGCCCATAACAACATATTTGCCATTCAGAATATCTTCATACATGGCATTGCATTTTTCAATCACGTCGGCGGGCATAATCTCAGCGTTCCAGTCGCTGAGGGCCGCCGCGCCCTCTTCGATACCGGCATATTTCGGAGAATTATCCCATTTGTCGCTGGCAATCTGGGTGATAATCTCTTTAAACTGAGGCGCCCAGTTCCAGCAGAAGGACGTCAGCACAGCCTCCGGCGCGTAATCGTGCATATCGATGTTATAGCCGGTGCAATAGCCGCCAGCCTCCTGGGCCGCCTGACAAACTGCAGTGCTGGAGCCGTTGTAGCCTAAACACTTAATGCCGCTCTGCAGCAGAGAATTGGCACATTCCTTTTCAATGGCCGGATCATACCAGCTGTTGACCCAAGCGATTTGGACCGTCGCATTCGGGCGTGCCGCCTTTGCGCCAGCAGCAAAGGCATTGATGCCGCGGACAACGGAGGTCTGCGGGTTCGGCGCGACATAACCCAACTGGTCGACATCGCTCATCAGCGCTGCGGCGTAGCCGCACATGAAGATTGCTTCAATATCCCGGCAACTGTAGCCGCAGCAGTTCTCGCTGGTGTCGCCCTCAAACTGGGCAAAATAGACATCCGGATACTGGGCACATAAGCCGTTAATATTGGTCACAAAGCCAGACGAACCGCCAATGATCAGATTGCAGCCGTCGTCGATGAGCTGCACAATGGTAGAGTCCGCCTCCGAGCCCCCCTCAGACAGCGACTCGATCATGACAATCTGATCGTCCGTCATGCCCAAGTCTGCGGCAGCTCTTTTCAGCCCCTCCGCCTGCGCTTGACACCAGCCGCCGTCGACCACAACGTTGGTCAGCAGCAGGCCGACCTTCATTTTGCTGTAATCCACGGTATCGTCTTCACCATCTGCCTGGGTGCCTGCGTTTGGCGGTGTCGAGCTGCTGCCGGGATCTTTCTCGCCGCGGCAGCCTGCAAACAGGCACAGCAGCATTCCAATCACAAGAAACAATGCAACGATTTTCTTCATGGTTTGTCCCCCCCTATTTTCACATACATCCAATCCGATGATCGCGGCGTTCCGCCGCAAGGTTGCGTTGCGTTCCGCGCACCGAAGTGCGCCTTTTTGGTTTTCTTTTTGCTTTTCGTGTGTTCCGTTTTCTGTATCGCTCCGGCACTATGCCAGATACCGCCTCACCTCCCGCTCCGCCGACTGGGCAAGCTTCTCTTCGTCCACGCCGGTCAGGCGGCCGCGTGCAACGCAGATTTTTCCGTTTGCAATCGTATAGTCCACTGGCTGCTTCAAGCCGACGGTGCAGAGCATCGCCTTGGGGTCATAGCAGGCGCCCACGAGCTCCAGCCGCCGGGCGTCCACCAAAAATAGGTCCGCGCATTTGCCCGGTTCCAGGGAGCCGATCTCCCGCTCCCGACCCAGCAGCCGCGCGCCGCCCATGGTCGCGACCTTCAAAAGGTCATAGCCCGAGGGTGCCTTGTCGCTGGATTGCAGCCGGTGCAGCAGATAGCTCACCCGCAGCTCCTCCAAGAGGTTTGAGCCGTCGTTGGAGGCAGAGCCGTCCACGCCCAGGCCCACCGGAATCCCCATCCGCAGCATCTCCGGAATGCGGGCGATGCCCGATGAGAGCTTCATATTGGAGATGGGGCAATGGCACACGCCCGTCCCTGTCTCGGCCAGCAGGCGCAGCTCCTCGTCATTGAAATGGATGCCGTGGGCATACCAGACATCCGGACCGACCCAGCCCAGGCTCTGCATATACGCCAGGGGCCGCATCCCGACCCGCTCCAACGTATAGCGCTCCTCATCCTTCGTCTCGCACAGATGCGTGTGCAGCCGCACGCCGTATTGCCGCGCCAGGATCGCGCTTTGCCGCAGCAGCTCCGCCGAGACAGAGAACGGCGAGCACGGCGCCAGGGCCACCCGGCGCATGGACTGGAACGACGGGTCGTGATACGTCTCGATGGCGGTCACGCTCTGGCGCATGATCTCATCGACATCCTGCACGACGGAATCCGGCGGCAGGCCGCCGTCCTTCTTCGAAAGATCCATGCTGCCCCGGGAAAAATGCATCCGCACCCCCAGCTGCTCCGCAGCCTGCGCCTGCGCCCCCAGCAGGTCCCCGGCATCCGCCGGGAAGACATAGTGATGGTCAAACACGCTGGTGCAGCCGTTTTTCAGCAGCTCGCCCATCCCAGTCAGAGAGGACAGCCGGACCGTCTCCTCCCGTAGGCCCTTCCAGATCTCATAGAGTGTCGTGAGCCAGTCAAACAGCTCCATATTCTGTACCTGGGGCAGATTGCGGGAGAAGACCTGGTAGAGATGATGGTGCGTGTTCACAAGCCCCGGATAGCAGAGCATGTGGGACGCGTCCAGCACCTCGTCCGCCGCCGGAGCCTCCGGCCCGATGGAGCGGATGAGCCCGTCCTCACAGTAGAGATTGACGTTTTCGTACACCCGGTCCTCCGCGTCACAAGAAACCAGGGTTTTGATATTTCGAATGAGCAGCCGATGCATGGGTACCTCCTTGCAAGCCGCAGCCTTAGTATTGCAGCTTCAAGCCGATCTTGGCCACGTCCTCTTTGACTTTCTGATAGATTTCCAGCCACTGGGGCGTCGGCTCGACCTTGATCGGGTCATACGCCTCCAGGAAGCTCTTACCGATTGGCTTTTTGTCCAGAACTGGCACATAGTGCTTCTGGAACTGGCAAATCATCTCATTGGCGTCTTTTCGCGACAAGCCCGCCGCTGCATGGGCGACCTCGCCGTTGAACCGCGCCTCCAGACCGGTCACATGTAGGATCTCGACACCGACTGCCGAGCGAACCCCGTCGATCCGGGCCGTCCCGGAGACCGTCGCCGCCGTCGCCATTGTCGCGCATTCGTAAAGCAGGCTCTCCGTCATGGGGCCGGAGACCGGCGAGGTCATGACCGCCGTCAGAAGATGCGTGTTGCGGTTGACCGCCTGTTGCGCCGCACTGGCCGCCCAGATTAACTCCGGCGCGGTATCGCAGTTGTAGAAGGGGTGCGTCGGGCAAATGGAGAAGGTCGTCGCCATATTGACGACGCATTCCAGCAAGATCCCCGCCACAGAACAGATGGCCACGCCCTCTGCGCTCCCGGCGTACCCGCCGAGAATAGAGTTATAGAACGAGTGGATCACGCAGCCGGTCTTGACCAGGTGTGCTACTTTGATGAGCAGCCCGTAATTCGTCTTCAGCTCGCTGACGAAGCAGGTGTGATGCCAATCCTCCTGCGGGAAGCCGCCATAGGACGAAGCAGAGAGCTCGCCGATCTCCGAAACGGCGTTTTCCACGACGCCGATGCCGATACCGGGGCGGCCCGCCCGCTGGGCAGCGGATTTGATGAGCTCGACCTCCCGCCAGGCAAGCAGGACCTCCCAGGGACTGCGGGTCTTCGGCGTGCGGCCGTGGGCTGTATAGAAATTGCAGCCGACGATGGAGTCGACCACCGGCTCCTTGGCGTAGCTCTCCATAACAGCCGAGAACCATTCCTCCGGGATCGGCGCGCCAAAGCCACCGCCGACAATCTTGGGCACGACCGGGTCCTCCGGCCGCCGGGAGACGATGGTGCACTGGTCCAGTCCAGAGCCGATGGTCACCTGATCCGGCGCCCACCGCAACGCCTGGCGGATCTCCTCTTCCGTGAAGAGCATCTGCACATGGGTATCCGTACAGTAGACGCCCGCCGTGCAGGCCAGCTCCAGGCCGGCGGCAAAGAAGCGGTCTGCCATCTCGTCGCTGGTCAGGATCGCGTCGTCGCGATCGTACTGCAGGTCATATTTTTTGATGAGCTTCCGGACTGTTTTCGCGATTAGCTTATCAAAATCCTTTTCATCCATCACCGGGCCGTTGTCCATCCGGTCCAGGACGGTCAATAATCTCGTATGTGACTTCATGCCCTCACCCTGCCTTTCTGGATTCCATCATCGTTCTGCACAGCTCCACCGCCGCATTGGCGTCGTCACTGTAGCCATCTGCGCCGATGGACTCGGCCCAAACCTGGGACACCGGCCCACCGCCGACAATGACCTTGAATTCGTCCCGCACGCCTAGGCCCTGGAGCATCTTGATCAGATCCGCCATATAGGGCATGGACGTCGTCAGCAGTGAGGACAGGGCAATAATATCGACCTTCTCCCGACGGGCCGTCTCGATAAACGAATAGGGCTGCACATCGTTGCCCAGGTCAATGACCTCGTAGCCATTGACCTCCAGCAGGGTAGCAACGATGTTTTTACCAATGTCATGCACGTCGCCCTGGACGGTCCCGATGACGACCTTCCCTGCGCTCTGTGCACCCGACGCGGCACCCAGCAAATGGGCCCGGATCTCATCCTTAACCGCCTTGGCCACGTCCGCCGACATCACCAGATCCGGCAGGAACAGCTCCAGCCGCGCAAACCGGTCCCCGATATCATCCAGGATCGGCACCAGGCATTTCTGCACGATCTCCAGCGGTGAAGTCCCCGCCTCGATTTGAGCCCGGGTAAGCTCGACCGCCTCGTCTTCCTCTCCGTCGAGGACATATTCCAGCAATTGATCATAAAACTGTTGCATGTGCGAACCTCCCTGTGTCGTTTCGTTTCCCTTGCGAAACGCCGCCGCGGCAGCGCCGGTTCCTATTTTGAAGATAGCACGGTATTTTGGGAATGTCAAATAGAATATTTCAACTTTTTTATGTGCAATATGCCGGTTTTATCGTTAAATTTCATAAATTTAAAATTATTTTCAAATTTATCAGTAAGACTCATCCTGCTGCGCCCATATCCCAGCCGCTGCACCGCCGATGTAGCCACTGCGCCGTCCTCCGATACGTTCCATCCCCTCGCCGGGAAAAATTCCCGTCGTGGCCACCCAAACTGCGAAATCTGCGGTTTGTTTTCCCGCGGAACAACCCGCTCGCCTGTCAGCACACCGCCCGGGTAAAGATGCGCCGCCGACGCAGGAAATCCTCCGCAACGATCAGTAAGACTGATCTCCCCGGGAAAAATTTGAAAAATTTTTCCCAATTTTCACAATTTCGCCGCAAATCATCTGGACATTTTCGTTTTTTTGCAGCATAATAAAGCTAGGATAGGGGGGAAGAACTCATGAGAGCACAACCATATGAGAGATACCCGGCAACATGCGTCCGGCTTCTGAAATGGATCCGCGCCTTTGCTGAAACGAACACGTCAGACCGGCTTCCTTCGGAGGAGAACATTGCCGGGCAGCTGGGCGTCAGCCGGGTCAAGATCCGGGATGTTCTCTCCCAGCTGGAGGCCGCCGGATACGTCACCCGGAAGCGCGGCGTCGGGACGCTTATCAACCGCTATGTTCTGGCGGAGGCCGCCCGGCTGGATATTGACTCCTCGTATGTCGATATCGTCGCCAGCTGCGGCTATACGCCTCGGGCGACGCTGCGCAAGCTGAAGCTGCTCTCCCCCGCCTCGCCAATCCTCGCGGAAAAGCTGCGGATTGACCCGGCGGACGGGGTCTATCTCTTCGAAAAGGTCGTCTACGCCGACGAGCGACCTGTCATCGTCGTGGAGGATTATATCCCCGCGCCGCTCTACGACCAGTCCAACTGTGACCTGGCGCTGATGGATACCAACATCTATTTTTTCCTCCAAAGCATGTGTGACGAGCTGCTGCAAACCGCGACAGTCCGTCTTGACGCCTGCCTGCCCACCGGGTATCTGGCCCAGAGCATGGATGTCCCGGAGGATTTCCCCCTTGTCACGCTCCGCTCCCTGTTCTACACCCAATCCTCTACGCCGATCTTATACTCCGAGGAGTACTATAACACAAAACTCATCCCATTTTCCTTTCAAAAACGCATTCTGACTGGAAAATTTAACCGAGAGCAGCCGCCGATAGAGCTGCTCTAAGCTACTCTGTTCTGCCCGCCCCGCGATCGCCTCGCATCATCGCAGGGCGGGCACACTTTATTCTCCTGCCATCTCTCGGGAAAACGCCACCTGCAGCTTTTCCAGCGCCCGCTTCTCGATGCGTGAGACATAGCTCCGGGAGATCTGGCACAGCTGCGCTGTCTCCCGCTGGGTCAGCGGGGGCTTTCCGCCCAGGCCATAACGCAGGATCAAGATCTTCTGCTCCCGGCTCGTCAACTCACTGCGCAGGTACCGGTGCAGCCGCAGATAGGTCTGCCGCGTCTCCAGGTCCTCAAAAAGGTCCTCCTCTGTGCAGACCACATCCATCAAGGAAAGGGCGTTCCCCTCCTTCCCCGTCTCAATATAATCCGACAGTGAAACATCCCCCGCCGACTTCCGCTGCGCCCGGAAATGCATGAGGATTTCATTCGCTATCCTCTCCTGACGGACACATAGGTTGGTCAATGGGCGGCAAATCGGCCTCTCCATCCTCCGCAAAGAGGTAAACATAGGCGTTTTTGCCGTCCCAGACCACCTTTTTGACGATGGTGCGCAGCAGGCGGCGTTTTTCCTCCAGCGTGGCAGAATCCACCGCGCTGGCGAAGGATTCGATCATTTCCTGATGGAAGGCGAACTCCTGATGCAGCATCCGGCTCTGCTCGGTGAGGGCTTCCAACTCGGAAAGTCTTGCCTGCTGAGTCTCGCTCTCCCGATGCAGTTCGTCGATCTGCTCCATGACGTACTTCGCAGAGGTGTCGCTGGCAACGGACAGGGATTCCACCAGCCGTTTGATGCGCTCTTCCGTCTCGGTGTGCTTTTCCCGGAGCAGCGCCAGCTCTGCGTCGTAGCCCTCCTTGCTGCCGCTGATGACCTTCTTGGTCTGCGCCAGCAGCCGGGTAAGGGTCTCCTTGTCGGCGGACAGCTTGCGGATCTCCTCGATGATCTTGGCGTCCAGCGTGTTGCCGTTGCAGTTTTTCATAGAGCAGACTGTGCCGTGGCTGCGCTCCTTGGTGGAGCACATGTAGGTGTAGATCAGCTCACCGTCCGCCGTGCGGCGGTTGGTCAGCTTCGGGCGCATATAATCGCCGCATTCGCCGCACCGTAAAAGGCCGGACAGCAGCGCCACATTGCTGCGGGGCCTGCGGTAGCTCTTGGATTTGTTGACATCCAGCATGGCCTGCACCCGCACCCAATCGCTGCCCGCGATGATGCCGGGGTGCTTACCCACCGCCACGATCCATTCCTCCATCGGGCGGATCTGGTTCGCCTTGCCGGGGCGCTGGAGCGTGCGGTTATACGCCATGACACCGTGCTCGCCATCGAATTCTGCGCGCTCGGCAAATAGGTCAACATTGTTCTCTTTCAGATACTGATACGCCGTCTCG
>CAUBIP010000030.1 GCA_958436045.1 uncultured Oscillospiraceae bacterium
GGCATCACGACATTGCACCCAGCCAGGACGCCCTGCTTCCTGCCGTCGACCTCCGCCGTACCCAAGGCCGTCGTCGCCGGAAGCAGTGCGTCTGGCAGTAGCAGCCGTGTCAGGGCCAGCAAATAGCAGGTCAGGCGCGGGTCGCCGGGGGGCGCATCCCGCAGCGGCGTGTCCCGATGGGGCAGAAACGGGCCGATGCCCACCATCTGGGGCCGCAGCTGCTGCAGCAGCTGCATATCCTGCACCAGGGTCTGCACCGTCTGCCCCGGCGTACCGACCATCATGCCGCAGCCGGTCTGATAGCCGATCTCCAGAAGATCGCGCAGGCAGCGCAGCCGGTTTTCCCAGCGCATCTCCGGCGGATGGAGCCTGCGGTAATGGGCCGGGCACGCCGTCTCGTGGCGCAGCAGATACCGGTCCGCGCCGGCGTCAAACAGCCGCTGGTAGGACGCCCGGCTCCGTTCTCCGATGGAGAGCGTAATGGCGCAGTCCGGAAAGTGCCGCCGGATGGCCGCGACCAGGGCGACCAACCGGTCATCCGTCCAGTATCCATCCTCGCCGCCCTGCAGGACGAAGGTCCGGAAATCCAGCGCGTAGCCTGCCGCGCAGCAGGCCAATATCTCCTCCTGCGTCAGGCGATAGCGGTCCGCCGCCTGGTTGGACCGGCGCAGGCCGCAATAGAGGCAATCGTTGCGACAATGGCTTGTGAATTCAATAATGCCCCGGAAAAAGATCTTCGTTCCGAACCGGGCGACGGCAGCCTGCCGTGCAAGCGCCATCGCCGCATCAGCACAATCCTGCCAGTGCGCCAGCAAAAACGCCCACTCCTCCGGTGCCAGTCGATGCTCTCTCTGCAGCGCCTGCAGCAGCTCTTCGCACTTCATGTCTCCCACTCCTTTGCATAAGCCGCCTTCACGCTGACGCCGGGGATGCGGCCAAGCTGATCCGTCAAGGCCTGGATCTCGCCTCGGGTCGCGTCCAGGCTGACGCTGATAAGATGCAGGCCCAGGTCCTGCCGGGGCATTCCCATGCGCCCCGTGACGGCGTGGCGATAGCGGTGCAGCACCGCATTGATCGCCCCGGCGCATTCTCGGTCCGGGAACACCAGCGCCAGCACGGCGATGGCCCGTGTCGCAGCATCCGCCGCCGGCTTTGCAGGCTCCGCCAGGCGGACCGGAAAAATATCCCGGAAGACCGCCTCCGGCGTCTCCCACTCGCCGAGCAGCGTCTGGACACCAAAGGCCGCCTCGATCTTCTCCTGGGTAATGACCTCCGCTGCGGGCCCATATTGATAGCACCCCGTCTGCTCCAGCAGCAGCGCATGATCCGCCCAGCGCAGCGCGTGGGCCGGATAGTGGGTGTTGAATAGGCACAGGACGCCTTGCCGCGCCAGATCAGCAATGGTCTCCAGCATCAAAAGCTGGTTGCGAAAATCCAAATTTGACTCCGGCTCATCCAAAATGAGGACCTGCGGGTCATTGACCAGCGCCCGGGCCAGCAGCACCAGCTGCATCTGCCCGCCGGAAAGGGCGCTGCATTTTTGCCGCCTGAGCGGCAGCAGGCCCAGTCGGTCCATTGCCGCCTCGGCTGCCTGCACATCCGCCTGCCCCGGCAAGGCAAACGGCCCAATGCGGGCGCTGCGCCCCAGCAGGACAGTCTCTTCGACGGTATAGGCCGCCGACGCCGCCCGCATCTGGGGCACGTAGGAGATCGTACGCCACAGCTTCCCCGGCGGCAGCTCCCGCAGCGCAGCGCCATCCAGATATGTCATGCCGGACTGCCAGCGAAGCAGACCCATGATGCAGCGCAGCAGCGTCGTTTTCCCCGCGCCGTTGGGCCCGAGGATCGCCACGGTCTGGCCGGACGCGGCGCAGAAGGAGATCTCTTTTAAAATCTGGCGGTCGCATTTCGGATAAGCAAAGCAGCCGCCCCGGACTTCTAGTTTCATAGCTGCCACCCCCCGGACCGGCGCATCAGCACAATGAAAAACGGTGCGCCGAAAATCGCCGTCAAAACAGAGAGCGGAATGACCCCAGCCGACAGCGACCGCGCCGCCGTATCGACCAGCATCATAAAAACTGCCCCCAGGCTGATGCACGCCGGCAGCAGCGACAGATGATTATTGCCGAATTTCATCCGGCACACATGGGGCGCCAACAGGCCGACCCAGCCCACCTGGCCGCTCATAGAGACACAAGCCGCCGTGATGGCCGTGGCGCAGAGAATGCACACCGCTCGCAGTGCGCCGATGCGCACGCCGGAGGTCCTGGCCTCTTCGTCGGAAAGCGGCAGCAGGTTCAGCCGCCAGCGCAGCGCCAGCAGGATCCCGCTCCCCAGCACAATGGGGAGCGCCCCCAGCGCCAGCGTCCCATAGGACGCGGAATCGAAGCTGCCCATAAGCCAATAGGTAATGGCCGGGAGCTGAGACTCCGGGTCAGCGACGTATTTTAAAAGCGAGATCAGCGCTGAAAACAGCGAACCGATCATAATGCCCGCCAGGACAATGCGGCTGCGCCCGCCGCTTTTCCCGCTGGCAGCCAGCCAGGTCAGGCCGACGGCGCCGATGCCGAACACCGTCGCCATCAGCTGCAGGCCCGTCAGGCCAAAGCCCAGCAGCAGGGCCAGGGCCGCGCCGCAGCTGGCGCCGGAGGCCACGCCCAGCGTGTCCGGCGTCGCCAAAGGATTGGCAAACAGGCTCTGGAACACGCAGCCCGCGACAGATAAGCCCGCGCCGACCAGGATCGCCAGCAGCAGCCGCGGCAGGCGCATGGACCAAAAGATCTGGACATATTGGCCGCCGGGTGCTGCGCAAAGGCCTAGCTTTGCCCCGATGCAGCGCAGCAGCGCGCCGGGCGGCGCCGGGATACGGCCCAGGCACAGGCAAACCAGCAGCGTCAGCGGCGGCAGCAGCCACAAAACAAGCCGTGTCCGCCCGCTGAGCCTGCCCGGCACAAGCGATTTTGATTTTTTCATATAGCACCTGCAACCTTTCTCGCCGCGTCATAAGCATAGCAAAAGCGCCGCATCCGAAAGGATACGGCGCACTTTGGCAAAACAATACAGTCGCTGCGCGTATCCTTTCGCCTCAAATTGCATTTTCGGCGTCAGGATGCTTATTTTATTCCTGTAATGCAGGAAATGTCAGATTGGAATATGCTGTCTTGGCGCTGATCCCTTCGATCTTGCCAAGCTTGCCCGCCAGGGTGTTGATCGCGTCCTGGGGCGCATCCATGGCAACGCTGATAATATGGATGCCGCGCTGCCGGTACGGGATCCCCATCCGGCCAATAATATACGGCGCGTATTCATGCAGCAGCGCATTGAGCTGCTCCACGCCCTCTGTTTCCTGGGCGATAATGCTGATCATTGCCACACGGTGTTCCATCTGATCCACTCCAAACTTTGTTTTTCTTATCTTAGCATATTCCCCGCTCTGTGTCAATTGATTCACGCTACTCTCGGCTGGCGCAGCTGCTGCAAGGCTTTTTTCACAATATAGATAGCCAAGTACAAAAAGGGCGCTGACTTTCATCAGCGCCCTTTGCATCATCCATATGGATTTTTGGTCCCCGCCGCAGCAGCGGCAGGTGCGATCTTTGGATAGACCGGCAATTACTTCATTTCTGCAGTTGCGCCAGCTTCCTTCAGGTCGTTGATCATCTTCTCGGCGTCGTCCTTGGAGACAGCTTCCTTCAGGGTCTTCGGGACGTTGTCGACGATCTCCTTGGCTTCCTTCAGACCCAGGCCGGTCAGAGCGCGGACAACCTTGATGACAGCGATCTTGTTGGCGCCGATGTCCTTCAGGACGACGTCAAACTCGGTCTTCTCTTCAGCAGCTTCGCCAGCAGCAGCGGGAGCAGCGACAGCAGCGGCAGCGGCGGAAACGCCGAAGGTGTCTTCCAGAGCATGAACCAGCTCAGCCAGTTCGACAACTGTCAGGCCCTTAACTTCTTCGATCAAAGCAGCGATTTTTTCAGACATGGTAAAATCCTCCTGTTAATTGTTCCTTGAAAATACGTGAATTAAGCCTCTTCTGCAGGAGCTTCTTCTGCAGGAGCAGCGCCGCCGGCCTTCTGTTCCCGGATCTGGTCCAGGACAAATGCCAAGCTGGAGATCGGTGCGAGCATGGTGCCGAGAACCTGGGCAACCAGCGCATCCTTCGAGGGCAGTTCGCCGAAGCCGTTGAGCTGTTCAACGCTCATCACAGAGCCTTCAACAAAGCCGCCCTTGATTTTCAGATTCTTGAGCTTGTTCTTCTTTGCAAATTCGCATACGATACGAGCCGGGGCAATGGGGTCGCCCGTGGTGCTGGCCATGGAAGTCGTGCCGTTGAGGACATCGTCGAACGCAGTGTAGCCGGCCTTATTGGCGGCGAAGCGCGTCAGCGTGTTCTTCACGACGGTGTATTCCACACCGGCCTCACGGAACTTATTGCGGAGCTCCGTATCCTGTGCGACAGTGATGCCCTTATAGTCGACAAATACAGCTGCGCTTGCGGCCTGCATTTTTTCAGCCAATGCATCGACAATTGCTTTTTTGCTTTCCAGTACCTTTGCGTTGGGCATGGTGTCACCTCCGATAAAAATAATGTCCTCATGCCAAAAGACATGAGGACAGAAAACTTGCTTTCAAACCGGCACGCCGGAATCAAACGATTTTCAGCCTCGGCAGGCGGAGAAGCTCTCCTTACGACGCAGCACCTGCTGTCTCTGGCAACTCGTTTAGTATAGCAGATATTGCCCGACAAGTCAAGCAATATCTGCACTTTTTATCAATACTTGCTGGTGTTGACCTTGACGCCAGGGCCCATAGTGGACGCCAGGACGCAGGACTTGATATACTGGCCCTTGGCAGCGGCGGGTTTCGCCTTCACGATGGCGCCGACCAGTGCATCCATGTTCTCCTGCAGCTTTTCGGGGCCGAAGGAAACCTTGCCGATGGGGCAATGGATGATATTGGTCTTGTCCAGACGGTATTCGATCTTACCGGCCTTGACTTCCTTGACGGCCTGCGCAACGTTCGGCGTGACCGTGCCAGCCTTCGGGGAGGGCATCAGGCCCTTGGGGCCCAGAACCTTACCGAGACGGCCGACCAGACCCATCATGTCCGGAGAAGCGACGACGACGTCGAAGTCGAACCAGTTTTCCTTGGTGATCTTCTCGACCATGTCCATGCCGCCGACATAGTCAGCGCCAGCTTCCTTTGCCGCATCTGCCTTTTCGTCCTTGGCAAAGACGAGGACCTTGCGGGTCTTGCCAGTGCCGTTGGGCAGGACAATAGCGCCGCGGACCTGCTGGTCAGCATGACGGGAGTCAACGCCCAGCTTGACGTGGATCTCTACGGTCTCATCGAATTTTGCAGTAGCAGTCTTGCAAACCAGTGCCAGGGCGTCTGCTACTTCATATTGCACAGCGCGGTCGATCTGCTTCGCGCTATCCTGATATTTTTTACCTCTAAACAATGTTATATCCTCCTTGAAGTGGTGATGCGGAATAATCCTCCCACATTTATGAGGTAAGACTGCGCAGTCTAATTACCTCGGCAGATGATCCATCAGTCTACGACCGTGATACCCATGGAGCGGGCGGTGCCTGCGATCTGGCTCATAGCGGCCTCGATCGTAGCAGCCGTCAGGTCGGGCATTTTGCGCTCTGCGATCTCGCGGACCTGGGCGCTGGTGATGCTGGCGACCTTTTCCTTGTTGGGAACGCCGGAGCCCTTTTCCACACCGGCTGCCTTGAGAATCAGCAGGGGGGCCGGGGGCGTCTTCGTGATGAAGGAGAAGCTGCGGTCTGCATATACCGTGATAACGACCGGAATCTTGAAGCCGACCTGGTCCTTGGTACGTTCGTTGAATTCTTTGATAAACTGCGCGATATTGACACCGTGCTGGCCCAGAGCCGGGCCTACCGGGGGCGCTGCCGTTGCCTTTGCCGCCGGGATCTGGAGTTTAATATAACCAGTAACTTTCTGTGCCATGAAAAAGCACCTCCTGAATGAAATGTGGTAATACGCCGCAGCGTATTTCTGGCGGGGAATCGCTCCCCTCCCACGTTCTGATCGAAAGCGATCTTACTGAGAAACAACCTCGACCTGATCGAGCTCCAGCTCGACAGGCGTCTCGCGGCCGAACATGGAAACGACCACGCGAACCTTATTTTTGTCGATATCCAGTGCATCGACAACACCGACAAAGGACGTCAGCGGACCGTCCGTAATCATGACGGAATCGCCGACATCGTAGGCAACGACAACCTCGTGCTTGTCCACGCCCAGGCCCTCGACCTCTTCCGCCGTCAGCGGCGTCGGTTTCGTGCCGGAGCCGACAAAGCCAGTCACGCCGCGGACGTTCTTGATGATATACCAGCTCTCGTCGGTCATCACCATCTTCACCAGCACATAGCCGGGGAAGACCTTGCGGTCGTACGTCTTCGGGCCGTTATCCGTGATCTCCGTGACAGTCTCCATCGGGATGGAGACGACGTGGATCAGGTCCTGCAGCTGCCGTGTCTCAATTGTCTTTTCGATTGTGGCCTTTACTGTGTTCTCATACCCGGAATAGGTGTGGACCACATACCACTTTGCACTTTCGGCCATAGGGCGTTACCCCTGCACCAGCGATACGATTCCCTTGACAGCCAAGCCGCCAACGGCATCGAGCACCCAAACACAGACACCAACGACAAGCACGCACAGCAGGACTACCAGCGTGTTATTGACCATCTGCTTCGGCGTGGGGTACACGACCTTCTTCAGCTCGCTCTTGGTGTCCCGGAAAAACTTTCCGATCGCACCAAACTTGCGAACCCAAAAATTACCTTTTTTTGCGCCCTTTGCCGGAACCTTCTTTTCTTCTGCCATTGCATTCATCCTTTCCGAGTCAGACGCAACTCATCACTTCGTCTCAGTATGAACCGTGTGCTTTCTGCAGAATCTGCAGTACTTTTTCATTTCCAGACGATCCGGGTCGTTCTTCTTGTTCTTCATGGTGTTGTAGTTTCTCTGCTTGCACTCGGAACATCTCAACGTGATCTTTACTCGCATTTCGGCACCTCCTTAAAAATTTGCCTCCCTGTATTGCGCCGGCTATCAAAAATTTAGCGGCCCCAGTCTAGGCCGGGCCCTTCCGGCGCTGAAAAAGCGCGCAAAAAATCAGCCTTTTTCACAGGTAGAATTATTCTATCACAAACGAAAGAGCGGGTCAACAAAAATTTTCGAATTTTTGCAGTTTTTCTTGTGTTTATTTCTCTGCGCAAAAGGCTGGATGCAGCACCGGTGTCTGCGGCGTGGCGCAGCAGACGGAGATCGTCAGCGCCCCCGCCGTCAAGGTTTGAAACCAGAGGTCCGACCCAGCCAGATACGCGGCAGGGCCGTCCAGAGTAAAGCGCCACTGATTGGGAAAGCCGATGACGCCGCGGCCTGTATATTTTCCATACGCCTCCTTCAAGGTCCAAAACCGCAGAAAAACCGCCGCAGGGTCCGGCGCAGCGCGGCACACGGCCAGTTCCTCCGGAGCTAGGCAGCGCTCCATCAGTCGGGGCCGGACGGGCCGGAGCGCTTCCGCATCCAGCCCCACCGGTGCATCCGCAATGGCGCACAGCGCCGCACCGCCGGTATGGGTGATCGACAGCCCATAGCCGGAGCCGTCAAAATACGGCTTACCCGACGCCGACCGGCAGACCGGCGGGGCCGCCTCGCCGAACAAATACGCAAAAGCCCGCCGGGCCAGCGCTCGAGCATCGGCCGATTGGCGCTGCGGCGTGGTCTCCATCTCAAAAATATGCAGCATCGGCTGCTCCCCCTTCCGGTACCGGCCCGGTACACTGAATGCAGCTGCTATTTCAAGCAGCAGCAAAGAAAAAAGGCTGCCGCAGCGCACGGCAGCCTTTTTTTAATTCATGAATTAGCCCTGTGCCTTCATCTTTGCAAAGCATTCGCTGCAGTAGACAGCACGGTCCGTCTTCGGCTCGAAGGGGACGCGCGCTTCGCCGCCACATGCCGCGCAGGTAGCCGTAAAGTATTCCCGGGGGCCGCGCGCTGCATTCTTGCGGGCGCCGCGGCAAGCCTTGCAGCGCTGGGGCTCATTCTGGAAGCCGCGCTCTGCGTAGAATTCCTGCTCGCCTGCGGAGAAAACAAATTCCGCACCGCATTCTTTGCATACTAAAGTCTTGTCTTCGTACATGATGTTACCTCTCTTTTGGTAAATTGAATTGACCCCGGCGAAATGCCCCGACAAATACTTTGTTGGTTTGTAACACAGGGAGATCTATTGCGAACGGGCATTTCCCGTATACGCCAAGCAGGCCGGCGGCAAGCATGCGCCGCCCGCCGGAAGGGATGAAAGTAGCAGGTCGTCAGGTCGTATGCTATTTCATTCGAGTGTAGTATAACAGTTTGTGGTTAATTTGTCAATATTAAATAATTCCGTTTTTCCGCTTTTGTGCTTTTTCGACAATTTTTAAAGATTCTTTTACGGCAGTTTGCTGAGAAAGCCTCGTTCAAAAGCGCATTTGTTCGCCCCGCGGGTCCGGAATGCCTAGATGTTCATAGGCAAGCTGCGTCACACAGCGGCCCCGGGGCGTGCGGGTCAGGAAGCCGATCTGCAGCAGATACGGCTCGTAGACATCCTCCAGGGTCACAGCTTCCTCGCCGATGGTCGCCGCCAGGGTCTCCAGCCCTACGGGGCCGCCGTTGTAGTTGCGGATGATCGCCGTGAGCATCCGCCGGTCCGTGGCGTCCAGGCCCAGGGCGTCGACCTCCAGCCGGGAGAGGGCATGATCCGCTGCCTCGCGGGTGATGACATTGTCATAATAGATCTGGGCAAAATCCCGCACCCGGCGCAGCATCCGGTTAGCGATCCGAGGCGTGCCCCGGCTCCGGGCTGCGATCTCCCGGGCGCCGTCCGGGTCGATCTCCATGCCAAGCAGCGTGGCAGAGCGGGTCACGATGCGGCTAAGCTCCTCCGGCGTATACAGCTCCAGCCGCAGCGAGACGCCAAACCGGTCCCGCAGGGGGCTGGAGAGCTGGCCCGCCCGGGTCGTCGCGCCGATCAGTGTGAACCGAGGCAGCTCCAGGCGAATCGAATTGGCGGAGGGGCCCTTGCCAACGATGATATCGATGGCAAAATCCTCCATGGCCGGGTACAGGATTTCCTCTATGGAGCGGTCAAGCCGGTGGATCTCATCGATAAACAGGATGTCCCCGGGCTGTAAATTCGTCAGCAGTGCGGCCAGATCACCGGTTTTTGCGATGGCCGGGCCAGAGGTGATGCGGATATTGACACCCATCTCGTTGGCAATGACGCCTGCCAGCGTCGTCTTGCCCAGGCCCGGCGGGCCGTAGAGCAGGACATGGTCCAGTGGCTCGCTGCGGCGCTTAGCCGCTTCGATATAGACCCGCAGGTTCTCCTTCGCCTTCTCCTGACCGGTATAATCGTCCAGCCGCTTGGGGCGCAGGGAGACCTCCCCCTCATCCAGCGCGGTCAGGCTCGTCGTCACCAACGGCTCTTCATAGGCTTGTGTAAAATCTATGCTCATTCGTCCGTCTCCTTCGGGTCTGCCGTTATGCCTGGCTCACCATAGCACGCAGGCAGCGGCGCACGGTCTCTTCCACCGGCAGCTCCTGGGCCGGAATGCCCTTCATGACGGCGGAGATCTCGCTGGCGGTGTAGCCCAGCTCCGCCAGCGCCGCGCTGGCCAGTGCGACTTTATTGCCCGTCTCCGGCGCCGGAGCGGCGGCCGCACCGACGGAGATCACGCCGCCCTCGGTCAGCCCGCCCAGCTTGTCCTTCAGCTCCAAGATCATCCGCTGCGCCATTTTTTTGCCGACGCCCGGCGCCTGCTGGAGCGTCTTGTCATCCCCGGTCATGACAGCCAGGGTGAAGCTCTCCGGCGATGTGACAGACAGCACCGCCAGCGCCGCCTTGGGCCCAATGCCGCCAACAGACAGCAGCAGCTCGAAGCAGTGCCTTTCCTCCCGGGTGGAAAAGCCGTAAAGATCAAAGGCATCCTCCCGGATATTGCAATGGGTATACAGCTTGGCCGTCTGGCCGATCTTCAGCTGCGATATGGTATACGATGTCGTGTAGCAGGCGTATCCGACGCCGCCGCAGTCGACGACGGCCAGGTTCTGCTCCAGCATCGCAATCTTTCCGTTCAAATAATAAAACATGCCCGCTCCCCTTTTATTGCTGCGGCAGCCGCGAGGTACTGCTCCTCGCGTGGCACAGCGCAATGGCGATGGCGTCCGCCGCGTCATCCGGCCGGGCGACCTGCTGCATATGCAAAAGCCGCCGCGTCATATCCATCACCTGGCGCTTTTCCGCCTTGCCGTAGCCGACGACGGCCTGCTTGACCTGCATCGGCGTATACTCAAACAGTGGGATCCCCGACTGGGCGATGGCAAGCAGGATCACGCCGCGGCCATGGCTGACGCCGATACCTGTTGTGATATTATGCCCCCAGAACAGCTCCTCGACCGCGACAGCGTCCGGCACGGTGACCTCCAGCAGCCGGACCATATCCTGGTACAGGACATCCAGCCGCTGGGCAAACGGCAGCTCCTTATCCGTCGTAATGACGCCGTATTGCAGCAGCCCGTATTGGCCCCGCTCCGCGCGGAGGAGGCCGAAGCCCGTGGTCGCGTACCCCGGGTCGATCCCTAAAACCTTCATGCGCCCCCCATATTCCATACGATCCCGGCGATTGCCCCAAGGGCCAGCAGCACCACCGGCGGCAGCTTCTTCAGGCAGAGATTTGCCGCCAACAGCACGACAAACAGCGCCGCCGCCAGCCAACTGACTGCCCACAGGCCCCTGGGAAACAGCGCCGCCTGAACGACCGCCCAACCGGCCGCCGCCACAAGCCCGACCGACACCGGCCGCAGCACCTGCAGCGCGCCGCGCATCGTGCGGCTCTCCTGATACCGTGCCAGCAGCGACGCCAGCAGCAGCATACAGAGGATCGACGGCAGGACGAGCCCAAACGTCGCAATGCATGCCCCGGGCACACCGGCCGTCTTCATGCCGCAATACGTCGCCATATTGACGCCGATGGGCCCCGGCGTTGCTTCAGAGACCGCCAGCATATTCGTCAGCTCCGCCTGGGTGAACCACCCATAGCGCGCCGCCATATTAGATAGGAACGGCAGCGTCGCCAGGCCACCGCCAAAGGCGAACAGGCCGGTCTGAAAAAATTCCCAAAATAAGTACAGATAAATCATACGCGCCTCCGGATCCGCGGCAGCAGCAGCCCCAATCCCAACGCGCCCAGCGTCACGATGGCCGGCGAGACGCCCAGCAGCGACAGCGCCAGCGCGCCGACACACAGTCCATTGGCGCCAGCCCCACGGACACCCTGGCGATACAGCTGCCAGATGGCTGCCACGACCAGCGCCGCCACCGCCACCCGCACACCGGCAAAGGCATTCACGACCAGCGGCAGCGTGTCAATCCGCAGCAGGATCCCGGCAAGGAGGCTGATGATCCCCAGCGACGGCAGGACGACGCCCATCGTCGCCACGCAGCCGCCCCAGACGCCCTTGCGCTGGTAGCCGACATACGTCGCTGCATTAACTGCGATGGCCCCGGGCGTACACTGGCTCAGGGCGAAGCAGTCCAGCAGCGCCTCCTGCGTAATCCAGCCGCGCTTTTCCACGACTTCTCGCTGCAGCAGCGGCAGCATCACATAGCCGCCGCCGAACATCAGAAAGCCGATCCGGAAAAAGACCCAAAACAGCTCCGCCATGACAGTCCCCTCAGCCGCGCATGATCCAGTAGTAATAGCCAATTACGCCGATAATCACCAGCGCAGCCAGCACCCCGGCAAAGACACGATGCCAGACTGGGCGCTCTGCCATCGGCGCTTGCTCCGGCTCCTGCGGTGACTCCAGTTCCGTCGCCTGGGCCGTATCTTCTAATTTCATTTCTTTTTCATCCATAGATCACACCTCGGCTTTCATGATACCATATTTTTTCCGTCTTGAACAGTCTCTAGGCGAAAATTTCCCAGCGGCCCGGGCAGGACGCCGGATAATTCCTCCTAGCGCGTGCATACTAGGGGCGAGGTGATTCCATGCTGATCTCGTACATGCGCACGGTGATTCTATATCTTCTGCTGATCCTTGTCGTCCGGGTCATGGGCAAGCGCCAGATTGGGCAGATGGAGCCGACGGAATTTGTCGTCACGATGCTGCTGGCCAATCTGGCCGCCGTACCGATGCAGGACAATGGCATTCCCCTGGCCTCCGGCCTTGTCCCCATGCTGACCGTGCTGGGCATTTCGCTAATCCTCTCCGTGCTGGCTTACCAGAGCATCCGTATGCGGCGTCTGCTCTGCGGTAAGCCGGTCATCCTCGTCGAAAACGGGACGATCTGCCAGCGGAATCTGGCCCGGACGCGGATCCATCTGGACGAACTGACCGAGCATCTGCGGGAGCAGGGCATTCTGGACCTAACGACCGTCAAATACGCGATCTTAGAGACCAACGGTCTGATTTCCACCTTTTTGTACCCCAAGGACGCCCCCGCCACAGCAAAGGACGCCGGGATCACCGTCAAGGATGCATTTTTGCCCTATACGCTGATCTCTGACGGACATCTGCTGCCGCAGAACCTGCATCTGGCGGGCTATAACCACCACTGGCTGCGCCGTCAGCTGGAAAAACGCAATCTGCAGCCCCGCCAGGTCCTGCTGATGACCGTCGACGGTGCGGGAAAGATCTATCTTGCCCGGAAGGAGGAGAATACACCCTCATGAAGCACCTTGTGATCGGTCTTGTCATTCTTGCCCTGCTGCTGGCCACCTCCATCGGCGCGGTCAGCCTGCTGGAAAACCGGGCCGGGCAGATCGTCCAGGAGCTGCGTCTGGCCGAACAGGCGCTGGATCAGGACGCGCCGGAGCTAGCCTCGGACTACGCCCGGAAGGCCATGGACCTCTGGCAGCACTACAGCGGCTTCCTCGGCTCTATTTTATACCATGCGGAGATGGACGACATCAACGTCCACTTCGCCCAACTCGGCGGAAACGCCGCCGCCCGGGACCTGGGCGAGCTGCGCTCGACCTGCGCAGAGCTTATCGCCCTGGTCGAGCATCTGCCCCAGATGGAAAAGGCCTACTATTTCAATGTCTTCGCCCACTGCTGCTAGCAAGGCACACCAGAAAGAGCGCGGAGAAAGCCAAACAAGCTGGCTTTTTCCGCGCTCTTTTTTTGTTTCCGAACCCATTACGGGCACAGGAGCAGGATTCCCGTCTGACCGGTCACCTCGCCGTACCAGGTGCCGCCCTCGGCCTCGTGCAGCTGCTGCAGCTGCGCCAGCGGGGCTTTGGCCTCCCAGACGCCCTCGGCGATCTCGTCCCAGGCTGTGATCTGCACAAACTCCGCCGTCTGGCGGCCGTACAGGACCAGGACCGGCAGCTCCTGCCAGGCCAGGAAGATATCCAAGTCGAATGCATCATCCCCGCCGCCCATTTCTGTCGCGGCATTCTCACCCGCCTGCTCGAACGGCGATGCCGCATCTGTGGTATCGCCCGAAGCGCCATCCGAACCGGACAGCTCCGGCAGGACACTGCCCTGCTTGAGATCCGGCGACGGCTGGTCCGGCGCGGCGGTCGCGCTTTGCAGCGCTTCTCCCCCGGCATCCTGCAGGGTGGCCTCATCCGCTGCAGCGCTGTCTTGCACGCCAGCGGCGACGGCGGTCTCATTTCCGGCGGGCAGCATCAGCTTGCCGCTGCCGAGGAGCAGCAACAAAACCACCGCTGCCGCTGCGACCGCAGTCCCCGGCCCCCAGAGGAAGCGGCGCGGCTGCCGCGGTGCCCACTGGGGTTGGTTCGCGGCGATCTCCGCCATAATATTCTGCTGCAGCG
Source organism: uncultured Oscillospiraceae bacterium (assembly GCA_958436045.1). GTDB lineage: Bacteria > Bacillota > Clostridia > Oscillospirales > Oscillospiraceae > SVMC01. The sequence continues at coordinate 13,863 of CAUBIP010000030.1, forward strand.
CCGCAGGCGGTTCTTTCTCTAAATCGGCAAGCGCCGCTTCCAGCTGCATATAATCGGTCAGCCGCCGGCGGCAGGCAGGGCACTGGTCCAGATGCTTGGCAAGCGCTGCGTTTTCCCGCGGCGAGAGCATCCCGTCCAGCTTTTCGCTCAGCAGCCGGTTCGCTTTTTTGCATCGCATCGGCACTACCCCCTTTCTGCTTTCTTAGACGGCACTGACAGCGTTTTGTTCCCGACCTCTTCCAGCGCGCGGCGCAGCTGTTCCCGGGCTCTGGCCAGACGGGATTTTACCGTCCCCGCCCGCAGGCCCAGGCACTGGCCGATCTCCTCATACGAAAGCCCCTGCATAGAGCGCAGCGTCAAGATCTGGCGCTGCTCCGGGCGCAGCAGCTCTAATGCGCGGCGCAGCTGCGCCGCCTGCTCCCGCTGCAGGACCGTCGCCTCCGGACCGGGAGCCGGGTCCGGCATTTCCCAAGCCTGGTCCGACTCCTCCTGTGCAGAAAGGGAGACGGTCCTCCGGTTCTTCTGCGTCCGAAGAAAATCTATGCTGACATTGCTGGCCAGCCGGTAGAGCCAGGTGGAAAATTTCGCCTCAGCCCGGAAGCCCGGCAGGCCCCGCCAGGCCCGGAGAAATGTCTCCTGGGTCAGATCCAGCGCGTCCTGCTCGTTGCCGACCGTCCGCAGTACCAGATTATAGACCGGCTTTTGATACCGGGCTACCAGTTGGGCAAAGGCGTGCGGATCGCCCGCCGCCGCGGCCCGGATCCATTCACTCTCCCGCATCATGCAGATCCCTCCGGATCCCGGCGGCAATGCGCCGGACCTCCTCCGCGGAACTGATCTTTGAGATCCGCTCCTTGTAGTAATTACTATATGGCACACCCCGCAGATACCAGGAGAAATACTTCCTGGCCTCCAGGCAGGCGATATGCTCGCCCTTGTCCGCCATGGCCAGAGAGAACTGCTCCTCCGCCACGCCGATGCGCGCCGCCAGCGGCGGTCGGGCCGGGTTCTCCTCCCCCGCCAGCGCCGCCCGCAGCTGGGCAAATAACCACGGGTCGCCGAAGCAGCCGCGGCCGACCATCAGCCCATCCGCGCCGGTGCGCGCCAGGCAGCGCGTCGCCGCCTGGGGAGAGATGATATCGCCGTTGGCGATGACCGGAATGGTCAGCGCCTCTTTTACGCAGCGGATGATATCCCAATCCGCCGTCCCAGAATAGAGCATCGTACGGGTCCGGCCATGGACAGCGACGCTGGCCGCGCCGTTATCCTGGCAAATTCTCGCCAGCTCCACGCAGTTGATGCTGCCCTTGTCCCACCCGGTACGCATTTTAACCGTCACCGGGACGGGCACAGCGTCTGTCACGGCCCGGACGATGCGGCCCGCCAGCTCCGGCGTGCGCATTAAGCCGGAGCCGTCGCCGGTCCCCGCGACCTTCGGCATGGGGCAGCCCATATTGATATCGATAAAATCGCAGCCGCTGGCCTCCAGCGCCAGCCCGGCCGCCTCGGCCATAATGGCCGGGTCATTGCCGAAGATCTGCACGCCGCAGGCGCTGCCCGCATTTTTGCGCAGCAGCGTCCGGCTTTTTTTATCCTGATAGACCAGGGCGCGGGATGAAACCATCTCCGTCACCGTGATCTCCGCGCCGAGCCCGGCGCAAATGGTACGGTAGGCATAATCCGTCACGCCTGCCATCGGCGCAAGCCAAAGCTGCCCTGGTAGGCCATCTGCAAATCTCATAGATCGTTTCCCTTTCGCGCAATGTCCAGCGGGAGCGGCTGGCCGTTTTTCCAAGCGGCGGTGAGCCGGTCGCCGGTGTAGCACAGCTTCATGGTGAAAAAGGCGTCATTCTGGCGCAGCTGCTGCAAAAACAGCCGGTCGCCCTCCCACTGGGGCAGCTGGGGCACCTCTGCCAAGGGCACCCAGGCCAAGTCCCCCTCCGGGCAATCGCGGAGGGTCCCCGACGCCGCCGTGGCGGAAAACAGGTGCATATACTCCCCTTCCCACTGGTCGGAGACAAAGGTAATGATACCCCGGTAGCGGTAGTCCGTCAGCGTCAGGCCCGTCTCCTCCAGGAATTCCCGGCAGCAGCACTCCTCCGGGCTCTCGTTCTCCTCGAGCTTGCCGCCGATGCCGATCCATTTCCCGGCGTTCTCGTCTTGTTTCTTTTTCACGCGGTGCAGCATTAGATAGCAGCCGTTTTGCTCCAGATAACAAAGCGTTGTGTTTTTCATTTACTTTCCTCGCAGCGCAGTATCCTCTTTGCAGATGATAGCAATGGCATCGTGCAGATTCTCGACCTCGATTGTCTCGCTGCCCTCGGCCATTTCGCCGTCCAGTGTCCAGTCGACGGAGGCGGGGGCGGTAATCTTCACCTTTTTCGTATTGCAGAACGTGATGGCGCCAGAATGATAATTCTGCGTGCTCAACGCCACGATGCACTCATTGAGTTCCAGAAGATTCGACGGTGAGCGGATCAGCAGCACTTCAAAGACACCGTCGCTCATATTGACCAAATGTGGGTCCAGCGTCAACACGCCGCCGACGGAGGTCGAATTGCTGACCGCGCCGAAGATATAGTCATCCTCCAGCACCTGGTCATCCGTCTCCACCCGGAGGTGGATCTTGCGGATATTGGCGATATCCTTGATCCCGGCCAGCAGATACGCCACATGGCCCAGTGCGTTTTTGACGCTCTGGGGCGTCGCGTAGGATGTCCGGGTAAATGCGCCGCAGGAGGCGACGTAGGAGAAATAGCGGTCGTTGAACCGGCCGATATCCAGCCGGTGAGGCGTTCCCTCAACGATGCAGCGAGCCGCCTCCATGATCTGCTTCGGCAGGCCCAGGGAGCTGGCAAAGTCGTTGGTTGACCCTGCCGGGATATAGCCGATGGGCTTATCCGCGCCGCTCAGCAGCATCCCTGCTACGACCTCGTTAAACGTGCCGTCGCCGCCGGCGCAGACGACAAGATCAACCTCCGCTGCCTTGCGCTGGACGATCTGCGTCGCATCCGCCCGGCCAGCGGTCATATAGACGATATTTTCATACCCGTGGGCGGTGAATAGCCCGATAATATCCGCGAGATACCGCTGGATCCGTTTCATCCCCGCACAGGGATTGACTACCAAAAGTAACTTTTTCAAGCTATACCTTCTTTCTGCACGCATCCCGCCCCAGGCACAGGGCGCGGGAAAATACCAAAGGAAACCGGGGCCACACCCTTTACGCCGCCGCAGTTTTCTGCTAAAATAGCAAAAAAACACAGCCCTGCGGCAGGCAGCGCACCACCGTACGCCCCATTATACCGAATGCGGGCTGATTTTGCAACCGTTGTGCAAAGGAGCAATTTTATGACGACGATCGGACGATTTGCACCCACCCCCAGCGGGCGGATGCACCTAGGCAACGCGTTTACCGCCCTGCTGGCCTGGCTCTCCGCCCGCAGCCAGGGCGGCAGGATCGTCCTGCGCATCGAAGACCTGGACCCAGCCCGCTGCCGCCCGGCTTATGCCCGCCAGCTGCGGGAGGACCTCACCTGGCTTGGCCTGGACTGGGACCAAGAGATGCCGCCCCAGAGCGCCCGCTCCGCCGTCTACGCCGAATACTTTGACCAACTGGACCGGCGCGGGCTACTCTATCCCTGCTACTGCTCCCGGGGCCAGCTGCACGCTGCGTCCGCCCCCCATGCATCCGACGGCCGTGTCATCTACTCCGGCGCCTGCAGGGACCTGACTACAGCCCAGCGGGCCGAGATGCACAAAGCCCCGGCCTGGCGCATCCGTGTGCCGGACGAGACGGTTTCCTTTTCCGACCGGGTCTTTGGCCTCACGGCGCAGAACCTGCAGAAAGAGTGCGGTGATTTTATTCTCCGCAGGGCCGACGGCATCTATGCCTATCAGCTGGCCGTCGTCTGCGATGACGCGCTGGCCGGGGTGACGGAGGTCGTCCGGGGCTGCGATTTGCTGCCCGCGACGCCACCGCAGCTTTATTTAATGCGCCTGCTCGGCTTTCCTGCGCCCCGCTATGCCCACGTGCCGCTGCTGACAGACGAGACCGGCCGCCGCCTCTCCAAGCGGGATGGCGACCTGGATTTTGCCGCGCTGCGCCAGCGTTGGCGCGCGCCGCAGCTGACCGGTTATCTCGCCTGTGCCGCCGGGCTCCTCCCAGCGCCAGAGCCGGTCACCCCAGCGGAGCTCATCGCAGAATTTGACTGGCAGCGCATCCCCCGCCGCCCAGCCATCGCCATCCGCGCCCTGCTGTCAAGCAGCTAATGCGCACGGGTAGCCGCCACTCTCCGCCAATTCGCAGCAACAGCCGATCTGACGCGCGTCAGATCGGCTGTTGTGTACTTTCTATTCTGCTGCGAAGCGGCTAACAGCCAAGCTTATCCAGATAGCGGACAAATATCGACGCTGCCTGGGCG
>CAUBIP010000031.1 GCA_958436045.1 uncultured Oscillospiraceae bacterium
ACCATTGGTCCGCCGGGCTTTGAGAGGTTGTCAAAAAAGTTTTTTGACAACCTCTCAAACGCGACCCGCTCCGCTGGGCTCGCGTTTGAAGGGGATTGCACCCTGCTGCGCGCATAATTTCCGCGCCTTTGGCGCAGAAATTCCACACTTGCAGGGCGAGAAGTATTTTCCCCGACGTATGCGCTGCATGGGTTCGACTTGACCAATCGCGCTTTGCGCTCTTGGAGTCTCACCCACTTGCCGCCGGAAAAAATGATTTTGACTTCATTTGCGCCGTGCTCGGCGCAAACTCTGCGAGGCTTTTGACAAGCAGACAAAACCCGGCGCACCATTGGTCCGCCGGGCTTTGCCTAACAAAAAGAAGAGAGAGAAAAAGAAAGGAAGGAACCGACTTGCGTCGGTAAGATCAATAGGACTTTGCGCTCTTGATCTTATGCTTCGATTATACGGGCAGGTTATGGCCGAATCATGAAAGAAAAATGAATATTCTGTGAATATTCCCGGCGTGCGCCCGGGCTGAAATCGAGAGAAAATACTTGCATTTCTATTCTGGACATGCTATGATTCTTCTTAATGTAATATCGTGGAAAAATATACAGCCCCGCGGGGGCTGTGGGAAGGAGCTGCAGCAATGCTTTCTGATAATATTACGGTAAACGAACAGGGGCATATCGTCTTTGCCGGTTACGATACCACCAGCCTGGCCCATAAATACGGGACGCCGCTGTACCTGATGGATGAGACGAGGATCCGCAAAAACTGCAGGATCTACACCCAGGCGTTCCGGGAGGCCTTCGGCGAAAATGGTCTGGTGCTGTATGCCAGCAAGGCCAATGCCTTCAAGGGCATTTACCGGATCGTCGCCGAGGAGGGGCTGGGGATCGACGTTGTCTCCAGCGGCGAAATTTATACCGCACTGCAGGCCGGGTCCGACCTTTCGACGGCCTATTTTCACAGCAATAACAAGACCGACGAGGACATCGCCTACGCCATTGCCCAGGGCGTCGGCTGCTTTGTCGTCGACAACCGAGAGGAGCTGGACGCCATTGACGTCATCGCCGGGCAGGCGGGCATCCGCCAGAAGCTCCTGCTGCGACTGACCCCGGGCATCGACCCCCACACCTACGACGCCATTAACACTGGCAAGGTGGATTCCAAATTTGGCACCGCCATCGAGACAGGCCAGGCCACGGGTATGATCGAGCATGCGCTGTCGCTGCCGAATCTGGACCTGGCGGGCTTCCACTGCCATGTCGGCTCCCAGGTCTTTGAAGAGGATGTCTACCAGCGGACGCTGGATATCATGCTGCCGTATATGGCGGAAATTCGCGAAACGCTAGGCTACACAGCCCGTGAGCTGGATCTGGGCGGCGGCTACGGCGTGCGCTATCTCGATTCCGACGGGCCCATCGACATCGGCGCCCGGCTGCGGGAGGTCGCGGCGCACTATAAGGCGCTGACGAAAAAGCTCGGCTATCCCACGCCGAAATTCTTGATGGAGCCGGGCCGCAGCATCGTGGCCGACGCGGGAATGACCCTTTACCAGGTCGGAACGGTCAAGCGCATTACGGGTTACAAGAGCTATGTCTCCGTCGACGGCGGCATGACAGACAACCCCCGGTACGCCCTGTACGGCGCGCCGTATACGATTTACAACGCCAGCCGTGCGACGGAAGAAGCCGATTTTAAGGCAGACGTCGTCGGCCGCTGCTGTGAGAGTGACGATATCATCCAGCCGGATGTGCTGCTGCCCCGGTCGACCTGCCGCGGCGATATCCTAGCCGTAGCGACCACCGGCGCGTATCACTATGCCATGGCTTCGAATTACAACCGCCTGGGCCGCCCAGCGACAGTCATGCTCAGCCCGGCGGGAGATACTGTCGTCATCCGGCGGGAAACGCTGGACGATCTGGTGCGGCTCGATGTTTGAGTATACCATCCGCCCCGTCACGCCAGAGGATCTGGACGGCGTCACCGCCGTGGAGGCAGCCTGCTTCCCGCCTGCGGAGGCGGCGAGCCGGGAGCGCTTTGCCCGGCGCATCGCCCAGTTTCCGGACCGGTTTTTCGTCGCCTGCAGCGCCGGGCGCATCATCGGCCTGGTCAACGGCTGCCGGTCAGACCGGCCACGGATCGACGATGCGATGTTTGAATCCGGCGCCCATGTGCCGGACGGGCTGTACCAGATGATCTTCGGCCTTGCCGTGCTGCCGGAATTTCAGCACCGGGGCGTCGCGGCGGCGCTGCTGCGCCAGATGATCGCCTCGTCCCACACGCTGGGGCTTGCCGGCATCGCGTTGACCTGCAAGGCAGAGAAAATCGGCTACTACGCCCGCTTCGGCTTTGTAGCGCAGGGCGTCTCGGCATCTGTACACGGTGGCGCGGTGTGGTACGATATGGCCCTGGAAAATCCTTGACAACATTTTCACGCGCCGATATAATAAAAGCGCGGGGCGCTGCCGCCCTTGCCGCCGCGGGGAACCGACCGGCGTGATGACTCGCAAGTGCAAGACCGCGCTTGCCTCAAGGGCTCCCTTGGGGCAAGCGTTTTTTCTAGTCCCATATGCGCAGAAAAGGAGAGCTACCAATGAACGATTACCGGATCGAGACGACCTGTGTCCAGGGCGGCTACCGCCCGAAGAACGGCGAACCGCGCCAAATTCCCATTATTCAAAGTACCACATTTAAATATGATACCGGCGAGGCCATGGGCCGCCTGTTTGACCTGGAGGACGCGGGTTATTTTTACTCCCGGCTCCAGAACCCCACCTGCGACACCGTCGCGGCAAAGGTCTGCCAGATGGAGGGCGGCAGCGCAGCGATGCTGCTGGCCTCGGGCATGGCGGCCAATTTCTTCGCCGCGTTCAATATCGCCGGGTGCGGCGACCATATCGTCTCCTCGGCGTCGATCTACGGCGGGACGTATAACCTGTTTTCTGTGACGATGAAGCGCATGGGCGTCGACGTCACCTTCATCTCCCCGGACTGCACCCGCCAGGAGCTGGACGCCGCCTTCCGGCCCAATACGAAGCTCCTCTTCGGCGAGACCATCGCCAACCCGGCGCTGACGGTCCTGGACATTGAAAAATTTTCAGACGCTGCCCACGCCCACGGCGTTCCCCTGATTGTGGATAACACATTTGCCACCCCCGTCCACTGCCAGCCCATCGCCTGGGGCGCGGATATCGTCACCCATTCGACAACGAAGTATATGGACGGCCACGGCGCGGCCCTGGGCGGCTGCATCGTCGACGCAGGGAAATTCGACTGGACGAAATACGCTGAGAAATACCCCGGCCTCTGCACGCCGGACGAGAGCTATCACGGCGTGACCTACACTGAGCGCTTCGGCCTGGGCGGCGCGTTCATCACCAAATGCACCACCCAGCTTATGCGGGACCTTGGCCCCATGCTCTCGCCCCACAGCGCATTCTTGCTGAACCTGGGCCTGGAGAGCCTGCATGTGCGCATCGACCGGCACAGCGAAAACGCCTTGGCCGTCGCGGAATTTCTGCAGCAGCATGAGAAGATCGCCTGGGTCAACTTCCCCCAGCTGCCGGGTAACAAATACTACCAGCTGGCGTGCAAATATATGCCGAAGGGCACTTGCGGCGTCGTCAGCTTCGGCGTCAAGGGCGGCCGCAGCGCGGCGGAGGCGTTTATGCGCCACCTACGTCTGGCAGCCATCGAGACCCATGTGGCCGACGCCCGGACCTGCTGCCTGCACCCGGCCAGCACGACCCACCGCCAGATGACGGACACAGAGCTGGAGGCGGCCGGAGTCGGCCCGGACCTGGTCCGGCTGTCCTGTGGGCTGGAAAACAAAGATGACCTGATCGCCGACCTGCGCCAAGCGCTGGACGCAATCTGAACGCAGAATGCTGCCAGGCGGCCCGGGCTGCCTGGCAGCGGCTTAAAGGAGAAGCACCATGCCCATTAAGATCCCAAACGACCTGCCTGCGGTCAAAACCCTGCAGGAGGAAAATATCTTTGTCATGACCCACACCCGGGCCTCGACCCAGGATATCCGCCCGCTGCGGATCGTCCTGCTGAATCTGATGCCCAAGAAGATCGAAACGGAGACGCAGCTCTCCCGCCTGCTGGGCAACACGCCGCTGCAGATCGAGCTGGAGCTGGTGCGGATGAAATCCCACGAGGCAGCCAACACGCCCCAGCACCATCTGCTCTCGTTCTACAAAACGTTTGACGATATCCGCGACGAGCGCTTTGATGGCATGGTCATCACCGGCGCGCCGGTGGAGCAGATGCCCTTTGAGAACGTGGATTATTGGCCGGAGCTGTGCCAGATCATGGCGTGGAGCAAGACGAATGTCCACAGCACGCTGCACATCTGCTGGGGCGCGCAGGCAGGGCTGTATTATCATTACGGCATTGAAAAGCAACAGCTTCCCAAGAAGCTCTTCGGTGTCTTCCCCCACCGGGTGGAGTATAAGCGCTCGATCCTGTTCCGGGGCTTTGACGATGAATTTATGGTCCCCCACTCCCGGCATACGACGGTGCGGCGGGAGGATATCGAGAAGATCGACGACCTGCGCATCCTGGCTTCGTCTGAGGAGGCAGGCGTCTATGCCGTCTTTACGAATATGGGCCGCCAAATTTTCATCACCGGCCACTCAGAGTACGACGCCGACACGCTGAAAAACGAATACCTGCGGGACATTGCCGCCGGGAAGCCCATTGAGCTCCCCAAAAACTACTTCCCGGATGACGACCCCACCCGGCAGCCGCTGGTACGCTGGCGCTCCAGCGCCAACCTGCTGTTCAGCAACTGGCTCAACTACTTCGTCTATCAGACAACACCGTACGACCTGCGGTCGCTGACCTGAGGGCGGCGCGGATGAAGGCGCTCTACGCTTACCTGGCCGCGGCCAATGTCATCACGGCCCTGCTCTACGGCGCGGATAAGGCCAAGGCCCGGCGGGGTGCATGGCGGATCCCGGAGCGCGTCCTGTTGGGCTGCGGCATCTGCGGCGGCGCGCTGGGCGCTCTGCTGGGGATGCGGCTGTTTCACCACAAGACCCGCCACTGGTACTTTACCGCGATCAACACCGCCGCCCTCCTCGCCTGGGCCGCACTGCTGGCGTATCGAAACGGCGTGTTTTCTTAAAAAACTCCGCTGCAGCTTGCGCTGCGGCGGAGTTTTTGCTGCCGGTCACGGCAATTTTTGCTGGTGCATCCAATAGGTCATGACAAAGCTGTGGGGCAGCAGCTTGCACAGGGCGGCCTGGAAGCGGGCGACGAAGCCGTATTTGCTGACGTCCTTCCCCCGGGCCAGGTCCCGCCAGGCGCGGCGGACGATCTGAGCTGGATCGTACATAGCGGTGTATTTTTTCACGATTTGCTCCCGCCCGGCGTCAATCGCCCGGTCGAAAAACTCGGTCTTCGTCCAGAACGGGCACAGGGCCATGACCAGGATGCCCTGGGGGCGCACCTCCCGGTTTAGGGCACGGCTCAATTGCAAGACGAACGCTTTTGACGCGGCGTAGACATTGATATACGGAATCGGCTGGAACGCAGCAACAGAGGCAATGTTGACGATGCAGCTGCCCTCACCCAGATACGGCAGGGTCAACTGGCACATAGCCAACACCGCCTGGCAGTTCAGCGCAACCATCGCCTGGTTCACCGCCAGGGGCGTCTGCCAGGTGGCGGCAAATTTGCCGAAGCCGCTGGCGTTGATGAGCAGTGCAACCCGGGGCCGCTCCTGCTCCAGCAGCGCCTGATATTCGGAAAAGCTGGCCGGGTCCGTCAGGTCCAGCGCCAGGGGGCGCACCGGGCAGGGCGCCTGAAGCGCCTTGAGCCGTTCCTGGCGACGGGCGATGGCCCAAATTTCATCCAGCCGGACGCCGAAGGACTCGATCGTCCGAACAAATTCCGCGCCCATCCCGCTGGATGCGCCGGTGATCACAGCAATGGTTTTCTGCATGGCGTGACGCCCTCCCCATTTTTTATTTATCTTGTTGCTCCCAGTATACCACAAAGCCGCGCCAAATACTACCGGAAAGCGGAGGTTGCAAAATGCTGCGGCTGTGGTAAAATAAAGACGCGGCGCGCTGAAAGGCCGCGTAAAATGGAAAGAAGAAAAGAGAGACGAGCATGAAACGATCCTCCCCCCGCAAAGCGCCGCTTCTGACGCTGCGGCACGCGCTGGCCGCGCAGGCGCGGCACAGCGGCATCTATCTGAAAGCCCTGGCCAAATGGCTTTTCTGCGCGCTGCTCACCGGCGGCGTCTGCGGCCTGCTGGGCACGGCATTCCACTACAGCATCCGGTACGCGACGGGCCTGCGGGCGGACCACGGATGGCTGCTCTATTTGCTGCCGCTGGCGGGGCTTGTCATCGTAGCCCTGTACCGGCTGTGCGGCATTGCCCATGACGAGGGGACGAATCTCGTGCTCAACTCTATCCGTACGCAGAACGAGATCCCCCTGAAAATGACGCCGCTGATCTTCATCGGCACCGTCCTGACCCATCTGTGCGGCGGCTCCGCCGGGCGGGAGGGCGCGGCGCTGCAGATCGGCGGCAGCATCGGCACAGCCCTGGGCCGCTTGGTCCGGCTCGACGAGAAGGACCTGCATATCATCACCATTGCCGGGATGAGCGCCCTGTTTGCCGCCCTGTTCGGTACCCCGGTGACAGCGGCGGTCTTCAGCATGGAGGTCATCTCCGTGGGCGTCGTCTACTACGCGGCGTTTTTGCCCAGCGTCGTTGCGGCGGCAGTGGCAAGCCAGATCGCCCAGGGCTTCGGCATCGCGCCGACGGCCTTCCGGCTGGGAGCGCTGCCGGCGGTCAGCCTGGCCTCCCTGGGCAAGGCGGCGCTGCTGGCGGCGGCGTGCGCTGTTGTCTCGATCCTGTTTATCGCCAGTCTCCACGGCGCGGCGCGGCTTTACCGGCGGCTTTTTCAGAATCCCTATCTGCGCATCGTCGCCGGCGGCTGCCTGGTCATTTTGGCGACGCTGCTGTGCGGCGTCCCGGATTACAACGGCGCAGGAATGGAATCTATTATCCGGGCGATCGAAGGCGGGCAGGCGCATTGGTACGCCTTCCTCCTCAAGATCCTTTTCACCGCGCTGACCATCGGCGCGGGCTTCAAGGGCGGCGAGATCGTCCCGACGTTCTTCATCGGGGCGACGTTCGGCTGCGCCCTTGGACCGGTGCTGGGGCTGGACGCAGGCTTTGCGGCGGCCGTGGGGCTCGTGGCGCTGTTCTGCGCCGTCGTCAACTGCCCGCTAGCGGCGCTGGCGCTGGCCATTGAGCTGTTTGGCGGTGGCGGGCTGCTGCTGTTTGCCGCGGCCTGCGCCGTCAGCTACCTGCTCAGCGGCTATTACAGCCTATATTCCGGGCAGCACATCATCTATTCCAAGCTGCGGGCCGAGTATATCAATCGCACGACGCACTGATGAATTCCGCCGGTTTTTGGCGGATACGCCAAATTTTTCGTTAAGATTCTGTAAACATTTCACAAAAACTTTCCAGCTCCAAATTTGGCCGTTTCATAATGCGAAATATCCCCCCGGTTTTATAGGAACGGGAAAATTCAGGCTGTTTTCTCCCAATTGATTTCTGATTTCAAGTGTTGTAAACTAACTTTGGAAACAAGCTGTATTGCCGGAGGCCGGGCTAAAAACCGGCGCGGCAGGCAGCTTCGGAAACTTGTGAAAGAGGAGACAGCAGTATGAAAAAACAAACCGCAGGCGCGGCCGCAAGCATTGATAATATCTACCGGCTTGACGGCAAAGTGCCGGTTGCAAAGGCCATTCCCTTTGGCCTGCAGCACGTCCTGGCCATGTTCGTGGCCAATGTTGCGCCGATCATTCTCGTCGCGCAGGTCGCCGTCTATAACGGCATTGCCTTCACCGAGATCGAGACGGCACGGCTCATCCAGAATGCCATGCTCATCGCTGGCATCGGCACCCTCATTCAGCTCTACCCCATCTGGCGCATCGGCTCAAAGCTGCCGGTCGTTATGGGCATCAGCTTCACATTCGTCTCAGCCATGATGGTCTATGCCGCGCAGGATTACGGCATTATGATCGGCGGTATCATCGTCGGCGGCTGTATCGAGGGCGTTTTGGGCCTGACAGTCAAATATTGGCGCCGCTTTGTGGCCCCGATCGTCTCGGCCTGCGTCGTGACGACCATCGGCTTCTCGCTGCTGTCTGTCGGCATCAGCTCCTATGGCGCGTCCAATGCCTATGACTTCGGCAGCTGGCAGAACCTGCTGGTCGGCACCATCACCCTGGTGACCTGCCTGGTCTATCAGGCGCTGGCCAAGGGCTTCTGGAAGCAGCTCTATGTTCTGGCCGGTCTGGTCGTCGGCTATATTGCCGCCATCTGTTTCGGCATGGTCGATTTCGCGCAGATCGGCAGCACCGTCTCGGAGCTGGGCGTTGTCTCCTTCCCGCAGCTGCTGCACTTCACGCCGAAGTTTGAGCTCGGCGCCATCGTCTCCATCACCCTGGTCTTCTTCGTCTCCGCCGCCGAGACCATCGGCGACACGACGGCGGTCTGCAACGGCGGCCTGGGCCGGGATATCACCGTCCGGGAGCTGTCCGGTTCCCTGGCCTGCGACGGCTTTATCTCCGCCATCTCCGGCGGCGTGTTCGGCTGCTCGCCCATCACATCCTTCAGCCAGAATGTCGGCCTGGTCGCGATGACAAAGGTCGTCAACCGCTTCACGATCATGTTCGGCGCCATCGCCCTGGTGCTGGCCGGTCTGTTCCCGCCCATCGGCGCGTTCTTCTCCACGCTGCCGGAGTGCGTTCTCGGCGGCTGCACCGTCATGATGTTCGGCGCGATCATCATCTCCGGCGTCACGATGCTGAGCCAGTGCGGTCTGGACCAGCGCAATACGCTGATCGCCGCCACCTCCCTCTCCATCGGCATCGGTGTCACGCTGGTCTCCGGCTTCTTTGACCATATGCCGAAGCTCATCGGCGATATCTTCGCCGGTAACCCTGTCGCAGGCGTCTTCGTCGTCGCGATGGTGCTCTCCCTGGCAATGCCCAAGCATGTCAAGGCCGAGTCCATCGACGCGCTGACTCCGGAATCCATCGAAACCCCGAACCCCTCTACCCCGGAGCAGCGCCTGCATAAAGAGAAATAAGTATCTTTCTTCCCTGCCGCAGTCCACCCGATCCCGGGCTGGACTGCGGCACTTTTTGGCATGTCCGCCTCCGCCTGCGCATACGCTTGTAGCACAAAACTGGGGAGGACGAGCAAATGCGCAAACGAATCATCAGCATAGGACTGGCCATCTGCCTGCTGCTGGGCCTGACGCCCGGGGCGTGGGCGGCGGGCCTGGAGGTCGCAGCGCCGTCGGCGATCTTAATGGACGCCGCCACGGGGACGATCCTCTGGGAGAAGGATGCCCACACACGGCTGGCCCCGGCCAGCGTAACGAAAATCATGACGCTGCTCCTGGTCCTGGAGGCGCTGGACAGCGGCAAGATCGGTTGGGACGACACGGTAACGGCCTCGGACGCCGCGGCGGCCAAGGGCGGCAGCCAGGTCTATCTGGAACCGGGGGAGCAGATGCCGCTGCGGGATATGCTCAAGGCCGTCGTCGTCTCCTCGGCCAACGACTGCGCCACGGCGCTGGCCGAGCATGTAGCCGGCAGCGAGGCGGCATTTGTCGAGCTCATGAACCAGCGGGCAGCGGAGCTGGGGATGCAGGAGACACATTTTGTCAACTGCACCGGGCTGGACGACGAGCCGGACGCGGCGGAGCATCTGACCTCGGCCTATGACATCGCCGTTATGTCCCGCCAGCTGCTGCAGCACGAGGAGATCCGGCAGTACACGACGATCTGGATGGACACCGTCCGGGACGGGCAATTTGGCCTTTCCAATACGAATAAGCTCATCCGCTTTTACCAGGGCGCGACGGGGCTGAAGACCGGCTATACCGCCGCCGCCGGGCACTGCCTCTCCGCCAGCGCCCAGCGAAACGGCATCGAGCTCATCGCTGTCGTGCTCCACTGCGCCAGCAGCGCCGACCGCTTTACCGCCGCCAAGGCGCTGCTGGACTACGGCTTTGCCAACTACGCCCTCGTCCAGCTGGAGACGGACGGCATCACGCCGCTGCCGGTCAAGCTGGGCGTCTGCGAGACAGTGCAGCCGGTCCCGGCGACAGACCAGCCGATCCTCATCGACAAGAGCCTGCAGGCAGGCGTGACCCAGCGAGTAGAGCTGGAGACAGGGCTGACCGCGCCCATCGAAGCGGGGCAGGTCCTGGGGCAGCTCATCGTCGAATCCGGCGAGCAGGAGCTGGCCCGGATCGAGCTTGTGGCGGAGGCGGCAGTGCCCCGGCAGAGCCTGTGGCAGATCCTGGGCCGCCTGCTGCGGCATCTCTGCCTGAACGGCCGGGAGGCGGAAAATTAGAAAGTTTTTTCTCCGCGCGGCGGGCAAAACGATTGCAAAAGGGCATCAGATTGCTTATAATAAGCTGATACCATGTGAAAATGTTTTGCCGGACCGGAGGTCCGGCGCTGCCACCGCGTTTAGAACAGGAGAAAACCTATGAAACTTGATTGTGACCGGATCGTACAGGAGACCCAAGCCCTGCTGAAGCTGAACCACGATGTCAACCTGCAGGACGCCACCGCCCAGGAGCTGCACGACAGTCTGGGCCAGGCCGTCATGATGGCGATCCACGAAAACTGGTCCCGCAGCAAAGAAAAGCGGGCGACCAGCCGCCGCGCCTTCTATTTCTCGGCGGAATATCTCGTTGGCCGAATGGTCTACAGCAACCTCTATAACCTGGGCATCCTGCAGCCGCTGCGCCAGGCGTTCCAGGACAAGGGCATAGACCTGGCCTGCCTGGAGGAGATCGAGGACGACGCCCTGGGCAACGGCGGTCTAGGCCGCCTGGCCGCCTGCTTCCTGGACTCCGCCGCGACGATGAACCTGCCGCTGAGCGGCTACGGCCTGCGCTACCGCTTCGGCCTCTTCAAGCAGCGCTTTGACGAAAACGGCTCCCAGCGAGAGCTGGCCGACGACTGGACGAAGTACGGCGACCCCTGGAGCTACCGGCGCGACCGGCACACCGTCCGGGTGGAATTTGCGGACCAGACCGTTCTGGCCGTCCCGTACGTCATGCCCATCATCGGCTACGATACCGACTACGTCGGCACCCTCTGGCTCTGGCAGTGCGAAGCCGAGCAGGAGCTGGACTTTGACGCCTTCAACGCCCAGGACTATATCAAGGCGCTGGACGCCAAAAACCGAGCGGAGGACATCACCCGCGTCCTCTACCCCAACGACAGCACGTACGAGGGCAAGCGGCTGCGCATCAAGCAGCAGTATGTCCTCTCGTCGGCCTCGCTGCAGAATATCCTGCGCAGCTATAAAGAGGAACACGGGAATGATCTTTCCGCCTTCGCCGATTTCTGCGCCATCCAGCTCAACGACACGCACCCGGCCATGTCCATCCCGGAGCTCATCCGGCTGCTGGAAAAGGAGGGTATGTCCTTCGACGCCGCCCTGGCCATAGCCCAGCGGACCTTCTCTTACACGAACCACACCATCATGGGCGAGGCCCTGGAGAAGTGGGACCTGGGGCTGCTGGAATCCGTCGTGCCGGAGATTGCCTATATCATCCGCCGCATCGACGAGCGCTGCCGGGCAGAGCATCCGAACCTCTTCATCATCCGGGATAACCAGGCGCATATGGCAAACCTCTCCGTCTATGTCTCCAGCTATGTCAACGGTGTGGCGAAGATCCACTCGGAGATCCTGAAAAATAGCCTCTTCCGGGACTGGTACGCCGCCTATCCCCAGCGCTTCCAGAATAAGACGAACGGCATCACGCCGCGCCGCTGGCTGGGCCTGTGCGACCCGGAGCTGACGGAGCTGATCACCAGCCGCATCGGCCCCGGCTTCCTGACGGATCTGGACCGGCTGGAGGAGCTTAAGCCGCTGATCGACGATGAGCTCATCCGGGAGTTCAACCGCATCAAGCGGGAGAAGAAGGTCCAGCTGGCCGCCGTGATTGAGAAAAACGAGGGCGTCGTCATCAACCCTGACGCCGTCTTCGACGTGCAGGTCAAGCGTCTGCACGAATACAAGCGGCAGCTGCTGAACGCCCTGGTGACGATGGACCTCTATTTCAGCCTGAAGGAAGGCAGCCTGAAGGATATGCCGCCGCTGGTCTGTATCTTCGGGGCAAAATCCGCCCCGGGGTACGCCCGGGCCAAGGCCATCATCCGCTATATCAACCGCATCGCCAAGCTCATCAATGGCGACCCGGATATGCAGGGCAAGCTGCAGGTCGTCTTCGTGCAGAACTATAATTGCAGCTACGCCGAGCATATTATCCCCGCAGCGGATATCTCCGAGCAGATCTCTCCCGCCGGGACGGAGGCCTCCGGCACCGGCAATATGAAGCTGATGCTCAACGGCGCTGTGACCCTGGGCACGATGGACGGCGCGAATGTCGAAATTGTCGAGCGGGCGGGGCTGGAGAACAACTACATCTTCGGCGCGACCGTCGAAAAGATCAACGCCATCCGCGATACCTACTGGGCCCGGAGCATTTACGACGCCAACCCCCGCATCCGCCGGGCGGTGGACACCCTGGTCAGCGGCATCGTGCCGACAGACCAGGAGCAGACGGAGCTCTACACCGCGTTGCTGGACGGCGCCAGCTGGCACCGCCCCGACCACTACTTCCTGCTGCTGGACTTCGAGGATTACCGCAATGCCCGCCTGCGCGCCATTTACGACGCCGCTGACCGGATGCGCTTTGGCCGCAAGGGCCTGCTGAATCTGGCCGCCGCCGGGCATTTCTCCTCTGACCGCACCATCGGCCAGTACGCCCAGGAGATCTGGCATATCGAAGAATGAATACACAAAAACCGCCGGGAATGTGGAAAATGCCACATCCCCGGCGGTTTTTTATATCTTTACGCCGTCCCGCAGGCGATGACATCGCACCAGCCGGGAAGGTAAATCTCTGCCCAGTGGGCTTCTATCAGCCGGGCAGCCCGGGCGGTCGTCCGATTATAAGCCCGCAGGCGGGGACGGTAGCGGTGGGGCGCGTCCTCCGGCGAATCCGCCTGTGGACCCTCCAGCAGCCGCAGGCCCCAGCTCGTCAGGTACGCCCGGGCCTGGCGCTGCTGCTTTGGATGCGCGTCATCCTGGGCCAGGGCCCAGAGGGTAGGAACGGCGGCTTCGTTCAGCTCGCCCAGCGCCGCGACGTCGATCTGCGTAAGCTGGCCGCGCTGCCACTGGTTTAGATTATACCGGGCAATGACACCATCGACATTGCCAAAGCTCAGCAGCAAAATGACCAGCGCCGTCGCCGCCAGCAGAGGCTTTCCATAGGAAAACCGGGGTAAAAACAGCCGAAGCAGCACGCAGACAAAGCAGACCGCCAGCAGCAGTAAAAACAGCGCCGTCAGGACCCGCAGCCGCGTCATGCCAAAGCTTGCGATATACAGTGCCAGCTTGGACGCTGCCGTGGCGATCAGCAACAGGGAGAAGAGGCTGAGAAACGCCAGCATCCCCCGCAAAACGCCGGGCAGGCGGCCCGCCTGCCGCCGGGCCAGCTGCAGCGCCGCGCCGGTCAGCGCCAAATTGATGGCGCTGATGGCGGCCATCTCGAAAAAACCCCGCCGGGCGTATTCCGCTGCAGTATAGCCCGCCGGCAGCAGACCGGCAAAGCCGGAGAAAAAGTAAGCCAGCTGCGAGACCAGGTAGCAGACATAAAGCCCGCAGATTACGCCCAAAAACGCCGCCAGCGCCGCTGTCTCGACGCCCCGGCGGGCCGGGGACGGAAGCGCCTGCTCCGGCGTATACTGCCCCGGCAGGCAGAAGCTCTGGCCAAACAGCGTGAGAAACAGCGCAGTACCCAGCCCAGCGTCAAGCAGCAGCTCCAGCACAAGGGCCGCATTGATCCGCTGCAGCGCGCCGTCAAAGGCCGCGTCGGACGACGCCAGGAGCACAACCAGGATGGCCAGCACCGGCCCGGCGCACAGCAGGCCCAGCAGGATACTGCCGACCCGCCGCTTTTCCACTGCCCCGTCCGGCCCCTGTCGGTGAAACAGGCCGTAGCAAGCTGGGCCCCAGTGGGTGATGCCGAACCAGGCCAAGCCGCAGGCG
Source organism: uncultured Oscillospiraceae bacterium (assembly GCA_958436045.1). GTDB lineage: Bacteria > Bacillota > Clostridia > Oscillospirales > Oscillospiraceae > SVMC01. Next base: position 14,120 of record CAUBIP010000031.1, read on the forward strand.
TCTGCCAGCGCGCCGATACCGCGCCGCCGCCGCAGAGACAAGGCGTCGCGCAGCGCCAACGTCGCCAGAAGCAGCCCTAGAAGCAGCGCCAGGCATTTGACGCCGCCGTCAGCCGTCCAGACCAGGCTCACAGCAGCGGCCACCGCGCCGATGGCACAGAGGGTGTCAAAGGCGCTGATCTTGCACCGCCTGGGCCGGAGATAGCAGGCCGTCAATGCCAGGAGGGCCAGCATCACGGCGCTGAGCGCCAGGTTGGGGCCATACCAGATAAGCCCATCCGCCGCCAGGAGGCTTGCCAGGAAATATCCGGCGGCATACCGCAGATCCCGGGGCCCGGCCACGGGGCGCGAGGGCCAAAGCTGTGGGGCCGCGTTCTTCCCGTTTTCCATGCTCATTCCTCCTCCCGCTCCCAGCGCAGCAGATCGCCGGGCTGGCAATCCAGCGCCTTGCAGATGGCCTCCAGCGTTGAAAAGCGGATCGCCTTGGCCTTGCCCGTTTTTAAGATGGAGAGATTGGCCTGGGTGATCCCCACCTGCGCCGCCAGCTGGCCGGAGGTCATCTTCCGGCGGGCCAGCATCACATCCAGATCTATACGAATCGCCATGGCTGCCCCTCCTAGATCGTCAGGCGGTTTTCTTCCGCCAGGTCCGCCGCCGCCCGGAAGCAGGCTGCGACGATCTGCAGGACGAAAAACAGAAACAGCATCGCCGCCGTCACCAAAAACAGCGGTGCGTACCGCACGCCGCCCCCGGCGCAGATCAGTGCGCAAATCAACGCGCACCAGCCAACCCGACGAATCCGGGCGCAGTTGGCACTGCAAAAGGGTGCGCCTGCCCGGATGGCCGCCAGGAGCCGCCAGAGCTGCCACAGGGCCAGCGCCGCCGGGGCGGTGCAGCCGTACCAGCTCACCAGCAGCGCGGTATATACCCCTGGCTGCATCGGCCGCAGCGCCACATACCAGCGCGCCACGCTGGGGGCGAGGCCCGCCATCACCAACAGCACAGCGGCAAAAATCAGGATAAAGATCTGCGCCGCCAGGGCGCTTCGTTCTTGCTTCATTGCACGCACCATCCTCCGTTGTTTTGGCTTAGTATAGCTCTAGTTTTATTGTTTGTCAATAAATATTTTTTGTTTTTCAGAAAATGCAAGTAAAAAACACCGCCGCAGCAGGCCGGACATTTTATCCGGACTGCTGCGGCAGCAGTTCTCTTTCTATGCAGAAAATTTTATCCAGCGTTCGTCGTCTCCGGGGTGGCCTGCTCCGTGTCGTCGGGAACGGCACCGCCGGTGGTCTCCGTCTCGCCCTCTTCGTCCGGTGGGACGGTCTCGCCGTCGGGCAGGGCCGGGAGCGCGGGCTGGGTGATCACGTTGCCTTCGTCATCCGTGATGATAAACTCGTGATGGAAGGCAAAGTCATAGTACGACGTATTCAGGATCGCCGTGGAAATGGTGAAGCGGTTTTTGACGTAGTTGATCAGGGAGTTGAGATACTCCTTATCCGCCGTCTTACCGTTCTGCCAGATGGCGTCGCCGGTCGTGGAGTTGAACCAGACATCGTCCGTCAGGAAACTCTGGTTTGCCAGGACGGCGATGTGCATGGAGTCGGACAGGACATCCGTGCCCATGACCAGGCGGGAGTCATACTCGAAGCCAAAGAGGTTCATCAGCGTCGGCAGGATATCCATATTGCAGCAGTACGCATCCACCTGCACCGGGTCCATGGCGGAGTTGTAGCAGATGAAGGTGCCCTTATACTTGTTGAAAGCGTCGAGCTGATAGCCCACCAGCTCGCTGTACTGGCTGTTGGTCAGGCCGTAGGGGAAATGGTCGCCCGTCAGGACAATGACCGTCTTATCCAGCACGCCTGCCTCCTGCAGGCGGTTCATCAGGTACGTCAGGCCCTTCTCCAGCTCATAGTTGCAGGAGAGATAGCACTTGGCCGCCTCGTTGTACGGCATATCCTTGACGACATTGTAATTCCGGGCACACATGGGGTTGATCTCCGTGTCATATTTGTAATGGCCGGAGAAGGTCATATAATAGGCGTGGAATTGATCCTGGCTGAGGTAATCGTCCACCGACTGCTCAAACATCTCCAAGTCGGAGGCGGGCCAGTTTGTTGTAAAGTGCATGCCGTTGCCAGCGGAGAAGAAGCGGTAGCCCATATTGGGATGGGTCTCATCTCTGTGGTAGTAGCTGCCCTTGTAGTTGTGGTACGCGTAGGACTGGATGCCCAGCTGCTCCGCGAACAGGTTGCCCATGCAGTAGGGCAGGTAGCTGTTGCGGGAGGCGTAGAAGCTGGCGTTGGACTTGCTGCGGGTCAGGTCCGGCAGCAGGCCGGTGCAGAAGGTGTACTCCCCGTTCGTCGTGACGTTGGGGAAGGTGTTGTAGTAGTTATTGAAGACGAAGCCACCATTGACCAGCTTGTAAAGCGTCGGCGTCAGGTCCTTATCAATGGCCGCCGGGGAGAACGACTCGGCGCAGATCATAATGAGGTTATACCCCTTGAATTTTCCGGTGTATTCGTTCTTCTTCGTAGGAATTTGGTCATTGAAGTAATAGTTCAGTGTCCGGTAGGCGACATCGTCTGTCAGCTCGTTCAGCGCAGTGAAGTCCAGAGTCGGGTCGACATTGTATTTGTCGGCCGTGTAGGTGGCCTCGCCAGCCTCAGCTTCTGCGTCCTCCTTGACGGAGCCTTCGTCAAGGACTTCGATGTCCTCCTTCTGGCGCTCGCTGCCGAGGTACATGTGCTGCAGCTCCAGGCGGGCCGTCGTCAAAAAGCCGAAGCATTCGATGCTCTGGTCCGTGCCAATATCATCACTCCAATAGTAATCATAAGGCGTATAGAATTTCGTCCCGCCAACGAACAGCAGCAGAACCAGTACAACATGGCTGACCGCCAAAAGCCCCAGTACCTGCAGCCCACGCCGCCAGGACAGCTGGGTAAATGCCCGGGGATTGATTTTCTTTGCAAAGAAGGACGCGATCACTGGCACCAGCATGGCCAGCAGCAACAGAATGTTCTGGATCACCGTCGAACTGGTCTCCTTCCAGAAGGACTGCAGCGCCTTGCCGCCCATCTGCATCATCGAGACGGAGTAGAACGAGCCGAAAATCCGCAGATAAATCAGCTGGCTGGTATAAAGCGCAAAGGCGACAATCAGCAGGACAGTAAAGACAATCCGGTTGATCCTCCGGGGAAACATCGTGCACAGTAGGGATGCCAGCACAGCGATGAGCGCTGTGAAGCCCAGCATATAGAAATTCCGCCAATGGAAGCCGCCAAAGGCGACAACGTGCAGTATGATTTCCCAGTAAAGCAGGGCCACAAACCACATCAGGACAGTAAAAGCCGCTGGCGACGATTTGGCGCGCAGCCCATAGCTCCGCAATTTGGATTTCATTTTCTTGCCTCCTCATAAACAACAATGATCCATTCCGGCACGGGCGATTCAATCGCCCGTACCGGATTTTTCTTTTAAGAAAAATCTTCCCGCCCGCAGGCAGAAAGGGTCTGCGGAGACTAATTATAATATAATTTCCGCGAAAGTCAAAGGATATTCCAAATTATTTACAAAAAAATAAGAATTTGTT
>CAUBIP010000032.1 GCA_958436045.1 uncultured Oscillospiraceae bacterium
TCCTTCGTAAGGTTGGAGATTGGTATCTGGTCGATTACAACCTGTACATCGGTTACATGCACGCCGATTACATAACGGTAAAAGACAGAGAAAACATTGATCTTGGCAATGGTTCCATCAATCCCGCTGTGGTCAATCTACGCAGCGGCCCCGCCACATCTTCCAGTGTCGTGACGCAGGTTTCCGGCGGTGCGTTGGTCGATATCATCGGCTTCAACTGCAACTGGTACAAAGTTGTATACAACGGCCAGACCGGTTACATCCGCAGCGATTTGGTCACTCTGACCGAAAAGCCTTCTTGCAATTCCGGCACCGTCTGCTCCACCGCAGGCGTGCCCACTGCGGCAACTGCGACCTCGACTGCCACAACGACGACCACTTCCAGCGCTCCCGCTGCCAGCGCCGCCGCACCCGCAGTCTCCAATACTTCTACGGCACAGCAGATCGTGGAGTTTGCCAAGAAATACGTTGGTTATCCCTACGTATGGGGCGGAACCTCTCCTTCCGGCTTTGACTGCTCCGGTTTCACCTACTATGTCTTCAAGCAGTTCGGCTATTCGCTGAACCGTACCGCTGCCGCCCAGCTGAGCAACGGCTACGCCGTCTCGATGGCGGATCTGCAGCCGGGCGATCTGGTCCTCTTCGGTGGGACCTACGCCTCGAACGCAGCAGCGACGCATGTAGGCATCTACATTGGCGGCGGCCAGTTTATCCACGCTGCCAATTCTGGCACCGGCGTTGTCATCTCCGCGCTGAGCGAGAGCTACTACGCAAGCCGCTTTGTCGGCGGCCGCCGGATCGTCTGATCCACACCCGGCATGAGACCCCGGAGAATGCAAATCGCGTTCTCCGGGGCTTTCTTCTGCGATAATATCCCTATTTACCTATAGGAGTGCAGTGTTTTTCGTGCAGATTGCCCACTTGCTTTTTATCCTCTTAAATACTATAATTTCAATAGGTAAATTGCAGCGCAGGCGGCCCAGCCTTGGGCCCCCCCAAAAATATAAACAGGAGATGAGCTTATGCAGCGAAAAATCACCTTGCTGGACGGCGCAGTCGGCACCAGCCTGTATGCCAAAGCAGCTGCCCATGGCATCGAAGAGCACGACCCGGTCTGGGTCTTCAATCTGCGTTACCCGGACCTGGTACAGGAGCTCTGCCGCGACTATCACGCCGCCGGTTCGACATACATCATGGCCAACACCTTTACCGCAAACCGGCAGTCCGTCTCTCACTTTTCCAACTATGCCGTCGCAGACGTTGTCACCGCTGGCGTCCAGCTGGCAAGGGACGCCCTGCAGGGCACCGGGGCAAAAGTAGGTCTGGCCGTCGGCGCCCTGGCGCATCTGATGAAGCCCTTCGGCCCCTTGGAGCCTGCCGAAGCCGCCTCCATCTTCCGGGAGCAGATCGAGCCCGGCGTCAAGGCCGGAGCAGACTACATTCTGCTGCAGACCTTCTTCGACCTTTCCATGATGGAGGTAGCCACCAAGATCGCCGTGGAATAAGGCATCCCCGTCTACTGCATGATGACCTTTGAAAAGCGCTGCCGGACGATCATGGGCAACACCGTCAAGCAGATTATTGATACCCTCACCCCCCTGGGCATCCAGGGCATCGGTATGAACTGCTCCCTGGGCCCGGAGGAGTCCCTGGAGGTGATTGAAGAATATCACAAGCTGACGGCTCTTCCCCTGATGTTCAAGCCAAATTCCGGCAAGCCCATCCTGGATGAAAACGGCAATACGACCCAGCCCTATACGCCCCAGCAGTTTGCGGACGATATCGTCCCCGCACTTTCCTATGTCGATTACATCGGCGGCTGCTGCGGCTGCGACGCCAGCTACATCCGCGCCCTGCGCGACAAGCTGGACGCCCTCGGCCTGCGCTGAGCGCCGCCCCATAAAACACGAAAATCCCGGCCCTAGAATAGGCCGGGATTTTCGTGTTTTAATCAAGCCGCAGTATCTGGCTGCGTCTCTGTTCCCGGATCGGTTTCACCGGTCGCGCTGCCGCTCTCGTCCCGGGTGCCGGGCACCTGGGCCTCGGGCGTATCGCCGACGATGTCATAATACAGGTCCCACATCGTCTGAACGCCGCAGGAGGGCACGGTGTGGATGGCGGCCATATCGTCGGTATAATCCCGCAAGCGCATGCCGTAAAACAGCTTGCCCTGCTGGCCCTGCTTGATCCAGGTCATGGTCGGCTCCAGGGCGTACTCCGTCACCCGGGTGCCATCGTCGTCCTTCGTGATTGTCAGGCTGGCCATGCCGCCCAGCATCTGGTAGTTATTCGACTGGTGGGAGATAAAATTGCCTAGGGAGTAGTAGCAGATCATCTTGTTGCCGTTCTTCCCCGTCACAACATCCAGCGGCTCCAGCACATGGGGATGCCCACCGATGATGACGTCGACGCCTTCGTCGGCGAAGAACTGGGCCCAGTCCAGCTGATCCTGCACCGGCTCAAACATGTACTCCGTGCCCCAGTGGGCAAAGACGATCAGGATATCCGAGCACGCCTTGGCCCGGGCGATATCGTCAGCAATGCGGTCCTTATCGTCCAGCAGGTCGACCATCCAGTCCTCCGTCGCAACAAAGCCGTTCAGGCCGTAGGTATAATTTAAAAAGGAGATCACGATCCCGTTTTTGTTGACCGTCCGGATCTTTTTTGCGTCCTCCTGGGTCTCGTGGATGCCTAGGACGGTGACGTCCGGGTATTTCTTCCAGAAATTCAGCGTGTCATAAAAGCTGACCTCGCCCTTGTCCCAGATATGGTTCGTCGCGTGGGTGACGATATCGAATCCCGTCTCCACCAACGCGTCACCAATGGCCGTCGGGCCGCCGAAGCAGGGGTAGTTGCTGTACTGAGCCGGGTCATTGACGAAGGGCGTCTCCTGGTTGATGCAGGCCAGGTCCACGCTCTGCACGCAGTCGCGGAAATAGTCGAACATGTAATTAAAATCATAGCTCCCGTCCGCCTGCTTGCCCGCGTTGACGCAGGTGATGTGCATGAGATCATCCCCCACGGCCATCAGCGTCACGGAGGACGGCTCCCGGGCTACAGTAAATTGCTCCCCCTGGGCCGGCTCCTTGCTGGCTACCGGTGCGGCAGGCTGACCCGCATGCAGGCTCTCCGAAGCCAAGATCGCCGTCACCGCCAGCACCAGCACCACAGAGATCAGCAGCGCGATCATCCGACCATTGCCGCCGGGTGCCGGGCGCTTGCGCCGGGTGGGCTGCGTTTGCGTCGCCATAAGATTCCCCCTATCTTGCGTAATATCACTCTTATCTTACAATATACAATATGCGGCGCTGATTTGCAAGTCTACCCTCTCAGAAAAAGCACGGCAGCCCGTCACGCAACTGGCGGACTGCCGCATTTTGCCGCTTACCCCCGCTGCTTGCGCAGCCGGGTCAGCAGAATATAGATTCCCAACAGAACGACGATTGATCCCCCCAGGACGAGATACATCGCACCCTGGCCGACCGCGTGGTCGAAGAAAAAGAGCTTACAATCCACACTGTCCGCGATCTGCTGGACGACGACCCCCGGTAGCCCCTGGGCCTCCAGCGCAGCAAAGGCGCCCCGCATTGTATGGCCGCGCAGCAGCGCCGTGCCATAGGTCCCGGGCAGGAACAGCAGCACCCGCTGCAGCCCGGTGCCGAAGCTGGAGATTGGCATATACGCCCCGCAGATAAACCCGTAGCCGGAGCTGACAATCGTCCCGACCGCGGAGATCTGCCCCTGGGTCGACAGAAATAGATTGATGATCGATGACAGGGCCGTCCCGAAAAAAACCAGCAGGACGATATCCCCCAGGAGCAGCGCCACATCCCCGGCGGTGAGATACCAGCCCACCTTCGCCAGGTACAAAAGCCCGAGCCCCGCCGCGACGAGGCACACCAGCAGCGTGCTGCAGAGCGTCGCGCAGTAATAGCCCAGGGCCATTGTCGCAGGCTTGACAGGCGTCAGCTGCAGATCGCGCCGCGCGCCGGTGACCTTGTCCTGCACCATCAGCATATTGGAGCAGAACGCCACCGTGACACAGCTGACCGCCAGCAGCGAGGAGACCAGCTGCCCGCCGACCAGTCCGCCCAGGAGTTTACTATCCAGCGTCAAATTGCCAGGCAGCGCGGATGTGAATGCGTCCCGGTAGACGCCAGCCAGGAAGGTCGTATACAGCACCAGCAGCACGGCCGGCGTGATGAGCGAGGTGATGAACATCCCCTTATCCTTAAAAAACAGCTTACAATTTCGCCGGATCAATGCACGAAGACCTGTCACTTTGCCTCACCTCCCGTCAGCTTTTTGCCGGTCACAGCCAAGAATACGTCGTCCATCTTGCCCTTGGATATCTCATAATCCCGGAACAGCGCCGGGTGCCGGACGATGAGCGCCGTGGCTGCCGCCGTATTGGGCACCGCCACCCGGATCCCGTCGCGCAATGGCGTGTACGGCGTCCCGAGGGTGTCCCGCTCCTGGTCTGTCAGGCCGTAGAGGGTGATAAAATCGCCGGTATAGCGGTTTTTCAGGTCCAGCGGCGAACCCTCCGCCGCGATTTGGCCGCGGTCTAGGATCACGACATAGCTGGCCTCCGCCGCCTCCTCCATATAATGGGTCGTCAAAAAGACGGTCAGCCCCGCCTGCTGCTGCAGCTGGGTGATGACATCCCACAGCAGGCGGCGGGTCTGCGGGTCCAGCCCCGTGGTCGGCTCATCGAGGACCAGGATCTCCGGCTGGTGCAGCAGCGCTCGGGCAATGTCGATCCGGCGGCGCTGCCCGCCGGAGAGCTTGCCGACCGGACGATTCAGCAAATCCGCAAAATCCAGAAGCTGCGCCAACTCCGCCAGCCGCGCGCGGAACGCGCCCCCTTGGATACCGTAGAGCGCCGCCCGGCTGGCCAGGTTCTCCCGCACACTCAGCGCCCGGTCCAGCACCGAGCCCTGGAAGACGACGCCCAGCTTCCGCATCGCAGCCCGGGGGTCCCGGCGCATATTCCGGCCGCAGACCAAGACCTCGCCGCTATCCGGCGTCAGCTGCCCGCACAGCATGGCGATCGTCGTGCTCTTGCCCGCGCCGTTGACGCCCAAAAACGCAAACAGCTGGCCCCGGCGCACCTCGATGCTCAGGTCCCGTACCGCTTCAATCTGCCCAAAGGACTTGTGCAGCCCTGTTATTTGAATCACCTGCTCTTGCATCCTATCCTTCCTTCCCTGTTATGCGATTTTCTCGCTCTGCGGCCTGCTTTGCCAAAAAGCACGCCGCCGCGTTCTGCAGCATGGCGTACGCCTGCTGCTTTTCCACCTGCAGCAAGCCGTTCAGCGTCAGAGATACCAGGCCCTCCGTGTAAACGATCAAAAACAGCAGCAGCTGCTCGGCCACATCCCGCGGCAATTGCAGCTGCGCCGCGACACCGTCCACAGCCCGGGCCTGGGCCGCCGAATCATACAGCAGGCCGATGCCACCGGCCGCCTGCAGCGCCGCCGGGTCCGCCCGCAGATAGCGCAGCAGCTGGGGCGTATCCACCGCCAGGTCGACATACGTCGCGCCGATGCGCCAAAAATCCAGGACGGCGTCCGCCCCCTTTGGCTTGATCCGCTGCCGGACCGCCTCCACCGCGTATTGAAACAGCGCCTGCCGATAGGCCTCCATGCTGCCGAATTGCCAGAGGATCGGCTGGGTCGAGCACCCCAGGGACGCAGCCAAACGCTTGATCTGCACTGCCGCCGCGCCCTCGCGCTCGATCAGCTCCAGGCCCGCCTGCAGTATCTGCGCCCGGGTGATCTGAATTTTCCGCCCCAATTCACCGCGCCCCTTTCTATAATTTTGTTTATATAATTTAGTTTACACTATTATGCAAGCCCTGTCAAGTTTTTCTTTGCACAATCCTGCCCGCCATGTATAATGAGCATAAGGTGATTGCCATGAAGCTCCTGATTGCGGAGGACGAGCCCGACCTGGCCGAGGCCCTGCAAAGCTTTTTCGAGAAAAACCAATTCACCGTCGATACCGTCTCCAACGACGCCGACGCTTACGCCTACGCCCAGTCCGGCGGCTATGACGCACTGATCTTAGATGTCATGATGCCCAAACTCAATGGCCTTGCCGTCGTGCGGCCGCTGCGGGCCCAGGGCTTTGCCGGCCCCATCATGCTGCTGACCGCCCGGGGCGAAAAGAGTTTTTCCCGACGTACACGCCGCCGGAAAAAACAGATTGGACCTTATTTGCGCCGTGCGCGGCGCAAACTCTGCGAGGCTTTGGGGACGATCCGTGCAAAGCCACCCCAGCGTTCTGCTGCGGTGGCTTTGCTTTTTGGGGCGGGTTCGGGTATAATAAATGAAAGCATACAAAATCACACAAACCGAGCAAGCAGGCCCGTAGAAAGGAGCGGATGGAACATGCTCTGGTATTGGATCGGCCTGGTGCTGCTGGCGCTGCTGGGTCTGGTGCTGCTGGCGGCATTTATTTGCTGCCGCCTGGCGTTTTGGGTGCAGCGCACCGATGGCGACCCCTTTGCCTTCCCCCGGGGCAGCCAATATGCCCCCTACCGGGCCAAAGCCCGGCAGCTGGTGGAGGACGCGCTGGCCGTACCCTACCGGGATGTCTGGACCCAAAGCCCAGACGGGCTGCAGCTGCACGGAAAATTCTACGATGCCGCACCGGACGCCCCAATTATGCTGATGCTGCATGGCTACAAAAGCACCGCCGAGCGGGATTTCTGCGGCGGCCTGCGTGAGGCCCAGGCTGCCGGCTTCCGAGTCCTGCTGGCGGACCAGCGGGTCCACGGGCGCAGCGCAGGCAAATACCTGACCTTCGGCATCCGGGAACGGGAGGACTGCCGGGCCTGGGTGCAGTATCTGCTACAATCATACGGCCCGGAGACGAAAATTTTGCTCTACGGCATCTCCATGGGCGCGGCGACGGTTTTGATGGCGGCGGGGCCATCACTACCGCCGCAGGTCGCGGGGATCATCGCCGACTGTGGCTACACATCGCCCCAGGCGATCATTGAGAAGGTGCTGCGGCAGATGCACTACCCCGTCCGGCCCCTGTACTGGCTCATTCGCCTGGGCGGACGGCTGTTCGGCGGCTTTGACCTGGAGGAAGACAGTGCCCTGGCCGCGATGGACCGCTGCCAGACCCCGGTGCTGCTTTTCCACGGCAGTGGAGACAAATTCGTCCCCTGCCAGATGAGCCGCGACCTCTATGCCCGCTGCCGCGCGCCGGTCAAGCGTCTGTGTGTCATCCCCGAAGCGGGGCACGGCATCAGCTATCTGGTGGACAAACCCGCGTATCTGGCGGCGCTCTCTGAATTTCTCCAAGCCATCGGCCTGGGGCTGCTGCCGAGCGGCGTAGATTGACTGTAATATGGCAGCGCCCCGATCCGCGATAGGAGCGCTGCCATTCTTTTTTCTAAAAGCCGGAATTTATCTGGATAGTACCAGGACCCCAGAGCAAAATGTGACCTTTTCAAAGTACAAATCAGGAAACGCCGCGCTTAATTCCTCCGCAACACAATAGAGCTCATCGCCGTCCCAGGCATCGCCGCTGTCTTTCTTGCATTGCGCCCATTCCTCCCGCGTTGCAAAGGCAACGTCTCCGATCAGAATCTTCCCGCCCTCATTAAGACAATCGCGCAGTTCCTTCAAAAAATCGACCTTTTGCGAATCTGTCAAGTGATGAATGGAATAAGTCGCCACAATGAAATCATAGCGCGCTTGCCTGAGCGGTTCCACCAAGCCATGCGTAAAATCCCCTTGATAAAGATGGGCCTCCGGCATTTTTTCAGAAGCCAATTCAATCATTCTTGCTGAAAAATCCTGCCCATAAATATGGCAGCCGTGCTCATAGAGCTTTCTCGTTAGCATGCCTGTCCCAAACCCGATGTCCAGGACGGCGGGGTTCGGCTTTTCCAGGATCGTTTTAAAAATCATGCTGAGGATCTTTTGGTACCCGGCAAATGGATAGGTATTCTCTTCCTCCGACAGCCCAACCGACCGGTCATATCCATTTGCCCATAAATCAAAGCCTTTGTGATCTAACATATCTGCCTCCGTTGCTACTGATTCCTGTATACGACACCATCCAAACCAGGCCGCTGACTCATTTAATCCAAGGGGAGCAGCATCAAATCAAAGTCAAAGCGCTGGCCGCCGATGCGGAAAAAATCCGGATGGGTGCAGAGCTTTTGAAAGCCGAATTTCTCATAGAGCCGGATGGCCTGGGCGTTATCGCTGCGGACCTCCAGCTCCAGCTGGGCAAAACCGTTTTCCCTGGCAAAGGCGATAAGCTGCGCCATCAGTGCGCTGCCGATGCCCCGGCCCCAGTGGGCTTTTAATACAGATATGCCGATGCTGCCGCGGTGGCGCATCCGCCGGGGCAGGCGCTCCACGCTGGCATCGCCGATAATCTGGCCGCCCTGCTTTACCAGGAGCATTTTGCAATCCCGCGAGCCTTCCCGGGCCGCTAAATACGCTTTCTCCTCCGCGACGGTGAAGGGCAAGCCCTCAGCGCCAAAGCTCAGGTTGTCCGTCTCGCCGCCGAGCTGCTTTAAATAATCCAAAATAGCCGCCGCGTCCGCCGGTTTGGCAGGCGTGATGGTGTAAGTCTCCATGGTAACGTCTCCTTTCTGGAAATCCGATTTGGAAATTGGTTCTATTATAGCGCCACACCCGCGTGCTTGGCAAGCAGAAAAACCACTTCCCAGGGTCATCGCTTGACAAGCCCCGCAGATTTTTTTATACTTACCAAGCTGCGCCTTTTGCGCGCGGCAATTTGCAACAGAATAAAGGAGCGAAAATGTGGAGAGAGAATCTTTTAAATCCCGACTGGGCTTCCTGCTCGTCAGCGCGGGCTGCGCAGTGGGCATCGGCAATGTGTGGCGGTTCCCGTTTGTCGTCGGGCAGAACGGCGGCGGGTTGTTTGTGCTGCTGTATTTGATCATGCTGGTGGTCCTGGGACTGCCAGTGCTGACGATGGAGCTGGCCGTTGGCAGGGCCAGCCGCAAAAGCGCTGTCCTGGCCTATCGCGCGCTGGAAAAGCCCGGCGCCAAGTGGCATATTCACGGGTGGTTTGCCCTCCTGGGCTGCTATCTGCTGATGATGTACTATACCAATGTCTCCGGCTGGATGCTGAACTACTTTTTCAAATTCGCCACCGGTGTATTTCAGCCGGGGATGGACGCGGCGGCCAGCGGGAAGGTCTTTTCCGATATGCTGGCAGACCCCGGCCAGATGGGCCTCTGGATGGCGGTGACGGTCGTGTCCGGCGTGCTGATCTGCAGCGTCGGTGTCCGCAAGGGGCTGGAGCGGATGAGCAAGGTCATGATGAGCGCCCTGTTTGTGCTGATCCTGATCCTGGCGATCCACAGCTTCACCCTCTCCGGCGCGAAGGAGGGCATCCGCTTCTATCTGGTTCCGAACCTTGAGACGGTCAAGTCCGTCGGCCTGGACCAGGTCATCGCCGCCGCAATGAACCAGGCGTTCTTCACCCTCAGCCTGGGCATCGCCGCCATGGAAATCTTCGGTAGCTATATGAGCAAAGAGCACACGCTGCTGGGCGAAGGCGCCCGTATCTGTGTGCTGGATACCTTCGTCGCCATCGCAGCCGGGCTGATCATCTTCCCCGCCTGCTTCAGCTACGGTGTCGAGGTCACGTCGGGCCCGAGCCTGATCTTTGTGACGCTGCCCAATGTCTTCGTCAATATGGCAGGCGGCCGGGTCTGGGGCGCGCTGTTCTTCCTGTTTATGACCTTCGCATCGTTCTCGACGGTCATCGCCGTCATTGAAAATATTATGTCCACCTGCATGGATACCTTTGGCTGGAGCCGGAAGAAGGCGGCGCTGAGCAACGGCATCGTCATTCTGTTTGCCAGCATTCCTTGTGTGCTGGGGTATAATATTCTCAGCGACTTCCACCCCATCGGCGGGCGGGACGTGCTCGACAGTGAGGATTTCCTCGTCAGCAATATTCTGCTGCCCCTGGGTTCTCTGGTCTATCTGCTCTTCTGCGTCACCCGCTGGGGCTGGGGCTTCCGGAATTACCAACTGGAGGCGAACACCGGCAAGGGCCTCAAGGTCTCATCCTGGATGCGCTGGGTGTTTTTGATCGTTCTGCCGATCATGATTCTGGCAATCTTTATCCTCGGACTGATTGGGTAAGCGGCAATCGCAACTGCACAGCGCCTTCCGGCCTACCGCGCGATATGCGGCAGGCCGATTTTTCTCCACCAACGTCAGAGTACGCAGCAGACGTCAAAACCCAGCCCACGGGTATCGCATAGCGGCTGACATAGGCACGAATCGCCGCACATCCCGGTGCCGGGCGCCGCGATGCGTTGCAATGGTCTCTGCCGCCCGGCAGCCCCCCGCCCTATCCGCGGCTGCCTGCGCTGCATCAGGAAAGCAGCAGCATGCTCCGCACTGGAGTAAGGCGCGGCAAAGCAACTCGCTTGCCGCACACTTTGCGGCAGGCCAAAAAGATAAACAAACGCCCATGGCCACGGAGCCATGGGCGTTTGTATGTCGAGCAAACATAAAATACGGAGTATAACTTAATAGAAGCTTAAAGCAGTACGTCGAATACAAAGTAAGCAGCGAACAGGACGATCAGGACCCAAGTGGTAGCCTTGATTTCCTTCGTACGCTTTGCAGCAATGGTCACGATCGCATAGGACAGCAAGCCGAACAGAATGCCGTATGCGATGTTGTAAGAGAAGGGCTGCATTGCAACGCACAGGAACGCGGGAAGTGCGACCGTCAGATCGCCAAGATCCATGTGCATCAGCGGCTCGATCATCAGAGTGCCGATGATGATCAGGGCCGGCGCAGTCGCGCAGGACGGGATCATCAAGAACAGCGGGCTGAAGAACAGCACGAGGATGAACAACAGGCCAATGAAGAATGCGGTCAGGCCGGTACGGCCGCCAACTGCGATACCAGTGGAGCTTTCAGCACCATAGATGGTGACAGTGGAGGTGCCCAGCAGAGCGCCGACAGCAGCACCAGCTGCAGAGATCGTCAGGGCCTTACCTGCGCCGGGAACGTTGCCATTTTCGTCAGCCATTTCCGCTGCACTGGCAAGACCAAGCAGGACGCCAACAGAGCCGAAAAGGTCAACGAAGAAAAAGCTGATGACGACGAACACGACCTGCATAATATCAGCAATGTTTCCAACGAACAGGCCCTTGTAGGTCAGCTTCAGGAGAGAGGGCTCCATCGCCTTGATGGGGTTCTCAAACTTGATGAGCTGGTCGGGCAGGATGGTGTATTTCAGGCCCGTCTCGGGATTTGTGACAAAGAAGCCGAGGATCGTGACAACAACAATGCTGATCAGGATCGAACCGGGGACCTTCTTGATCATCAGGATAGCGGTCAGCATAACGCCGAAGAGTGCCAGCAGCACGCCGGGGTTACCCAGATCGCCAAGGGTTACGAGGGTAGAGGGATTGCCAACGATCAGACCAGCATTTTCAAAACCAATGAGGGAGATGAAGAAGCCAACACCCGCACCGACGGAGTTTTTAATTACGTCAGGCAGATCGTCGCAAATTTTCTGCTGGACGCCGAAGAAGCCCAGAACGATGAACAGCATGCCAGAGGTGAATACGCAAGCCAGCGCATTCTGCCAGTCCAGGCCCAACGTGCCGCAGACCGTGTACGCAAAGTATGCGTTCAGGCCCATACTCGGTGCCAGTGCAAACGGGAAGTTACCATAGAATGCAATTGCGATACAGGCGATTGCCGAGGAGATCGCAGTTGCATAGAACTGAGCATTCTTGTCCATGCCGGCGTCCCCCAGAATTGAGGGGTTAACGGCTACGATGTAAACCATCGTCAGGAAGGTAGTCAAACCTGCCAAGAATTCTCTCTTTACCGTGGTGTGTTTTTCGCTCAGGCGGAAGGTTTTGTCTAACCAGCCGCCCTTAGCGGTGCTTTGCGTGCTCATGATAAATTTCTCCTTTTTAAAAACATTCCCATAATCATTTGTGATTATTTTGCTTGCCGACGTAAATAATCTAACATATTTGTGCAAATTCGTCAATAAACCCCGCGGAGATTTTTTGTACAACGCCGCGGAATTCCGCGCTTTTTGTTGTCATTTATATGTATTACATAGTTTTGCCATATTGAACTGCCGCTTCTTGCCCCGTCGCTTGTATGACGATTTTTCTCGAAAAAAATCCACAAAACCTGGATTTTATGCGGAAAACCGCTTTTTTTAGAATCTATATACATTCTCGATTCCCCTTGTGTGCATCTTAAATATGTATTACACATTCTCGATCCCAACTAGTCACATTATCTATATTTTCCGCGTTATTTTGCCCAATTTTTTGTTAAAAAACAGATTCTTCCTTCCACAATACCAATGGAACATTTCACAAAGGCGAAACTTACTCATATTTTCTGGCAAAATCCGTTGGAATCTTACGATATTCCCCGTCTTTTCCGAAGAAGCGTCCAGTTTTTGTCCAAAACTGTCTTTCTCTTTTTGGACAAGCGCAAAAAATACACGAATCCCACCGCAGCAGTATTTCTTCCTATAGCCTATGGCATCGAATCGTGCTTTTTGTTCCGCGATCCCGAATCAACGCCCACACATTTCACTTTTTCCGCCGTACTCCCGCTGGATACTGCCCCGCACCGGCGAATGCCGCTACCTTTCCCTGCCACACTCCGCCGCGTTCCCCCCTGTAAATGCCGGCCAAAGTGCCCCATTTTCGCCGCACGTTCCGCCGCAAAGGATTTCGCAGCCTGTGATTCTTGCCCTTTGCTTGGCAAATCTGCTTCCTCGCATCCGCATTTTTTACAGATAGTATTACTAAGCAGATATGTAACCGGTTCCATGTTTGGTTTTTCCTGCAATGATGCAAAAATCAGGCATATCCCCCCGATCTATCCGTCCAGCCTTTTGACGGGACCATAAGCACGCCACGTGTCCGGCCATCCATGCTACGAAAAGAACGCAGGAAGCCCGCCATGCCGATTCTGGCATGACAGGCTTCCTGCGTGGCCCGCGTTGCGGACAGTACCGTGTCAATAAATAATTCTCCGGGCTGTAATATACCGCGCGTTATAATTGGAAACCGGCGTGACGCATACGCCAGTAGCGCTGCTCTGGGCGTGGACCATCTTCCCATCGCCGATATAGATTGCGACATGGCCCACGCGGGTAATATCCCCATGGACGGACATAATAATGATATCCCCCGGCAGAAGCTGATCCCGCGCCACACCGATGCCGTCGTTGATCTGCCCGGCCGCTGTCCGGTTCAGGTTATAGCCAAATTGCTTATAGATATAGCTTGTAAAGCCAGAGCAGTCAAAGCCCGTCTCCGGGCTGGCGCCAGCCCAGGTATAGGGATAGCCGACATACCGCAGCGCCAGCTCAACGACGGCCTGGGCCGTGCTGTTGGCCACCAGAGGCCCTGTGATCCGCGCCAGCGGGTTTTCCGCGTACCAGGGGCTCACATACTGATAAGCTCGCCAGAACATCGCCAGGCCCTCCTGCCGGGTGATGGCAGCTGTCGGCGCCATAGCCCCGCCAGTCGTCCCGTAGACGATCTGCAGCCGGTAGAGCAGCCCCACAGCCTCCTGGGCCCAGCCGCCGATGGTCGCGGCATCTGTAAACGCCGTCTCCAGCGCTGCTGCGTCGGACGGTGCGGTCCAGCCGCAGGCGGTCAAGACGTTTTTGACGATCACGAAAAACTGTTCCCGGGTCATCTGCGCCGCAGGCTGGAACGTCCCGTCCGGATAGCCGGAGATGAGCGCCAGCTCATAGGCGGCGTTCACTGTCGCGTCGTCCGTATCGCTGAAATGGACGCCCGCCGGTTTGATCTCCGCCAGCCCGGTCAGCTTTTGATAGACCAAAACCGCCGCCGCGCAGATCTGCCTACGGGTAATGGGCTTTGTCAGGTCCGCCGCCTGCAGCTCCTGCGGAAGCAGGCCAAGCCCATAGAGGGCGGCCATCTCCTCTGCTGCCCATGCAGAGCAGGTGTAATTTTCGGGCTGTGCAGGCGCAGGCTGCTCTGCCGTCTTGCCCAGCAGCTTTTCCAGGTAGCGGTATGCCCGCAGCAGCATGGCCAGCGTCTGCTCACAGCTGCTGTTCTGCTGCGGCGCGACAGTTCCGTCCGTGTTCCCAGCGACGATCTCCAGCTCCACTGCCGCCGCCGCCGCATTGCGGGCCCAAGTACTGATCTGGCCGCGATCTGTAAAACGGGCCAAGACCGGGGCCGCCGTATCCCAGCCGAGGGCAGCAAAGAAGCTGGCTGTCACCTGGCAGAATTCCTCACGGGTGATTGTGGCATAGGGCCGGAACGTGCCATCCGGATAGCCGCTGACGATGCCCAGCTCCTGGGCGATGCAGATATCCGCGTTGTCCGTATCCGTGAAATGGCGTGTGCTGGCGGGGCACAGCGTCTTGCCCACCAGTTTAGAAAAGGTATGTACCACCACCTGGCACATCTCCTGCCGGGTCAGCCGCTGGGTCAGGTCCGCGCTCTCCAGCGATGCCGGGAGGATCCCCGCCTGACTGGCCTGCTCCAGCTCCGGCAGCGCCCAATCATCCGCCTGCAGAGCCATCGCGGGCAGCGCCAGAGCCGCCAACAGCGCCAGGCAGAGGGCCAGGGCGCAAATTCGATGCAATCGTGCTTTCATACTTGCCATCCTTTCTCATCCAGGGTGATTTGTACCGGGCAGTGATCTGAGCCCATGATATCCTGCAAAATGTCCGCCCGCTGCAGCGCCGGGCGCAGCCGGTCGGAGATCAGGAAATAGTCGATGCGCCACCCGGCATTCTTCTCCCGGGCGTGGAAGCGATAGCTCCACCAGGAGTATGCGCCGGTCAGGCCCGGATTTTGATACCGGAAGGTATCGGTAAAGCCCGCTTCCAGCAGGCGGGTAAACTGGGCGCGCTCTTCGTCGGAAAATCCGGCGTTGCCACGGTTCGTACCCGGGTTCTTGAGGTCAATCTCCTCGTGGGCGACATTGAGATCCCCGCAGGCGACGACAGGCTTCTTTGCATCCAGCACGGAAAGGTGTGCCCGGAAGGCGTCATCCCACTGCATCCGGAAATCCAGCCGCCGCAGCCCATCCTGGGCGTTGGGCGTATAACAGGTCACGCAGTAAAACTGCGGAAACTCCAGCGTGATGATCCGCCCCTCCCCATCGAGGGCCGGGTCGCCCAGGCCATAGGTCACAGCCAGCGGCGCGCGCTTTGTGAAAATTGCCGTCCCTGCATAGCCCTTTTTCTCAGCATAGGACCAGTACTGCCGGTAGCCCGGAAGCGGCAGGTCGATCTGCCCCTGCTGGAGCTTCGTCTCCTGCAGACAGAAAATATCGGCATCCAGCGTCGCGAATTGGTCGGCAAAGCCCTTTTTGACCGCGGCCCGCAGGCCGTTGACATTCCAGGAAATGAGTTTCATCGCGTCACTCCTTACAGACTTGTTATTTTTATTGTAACAAATTGTAACCGTCGATGCAAGCAATCTTAGAAAAAACCCGCTATTTTCTTGCATTCCCGTCCATTTTGTGGTATATTGTTTGTTATGAAACTACGAGTAGCTACAGCCATCTGTGTCTGCAAGCTCTCCCGGTTCGCCATTCGGCTGCTGGGTCGGGGTGGGACGGATATGCCGGGCCGCCTGGCATTGAAAGTTTGCCCCGATCTGCTGGGTCATCTGGCCAAAGACGTGACGACACTGATCGTCACGGGCACCAACGGAAAAACCACGACCTCCCGTATGATCGAGCAGGCGTGGATCGACGCTGGAATCTCTTACTTTGCCAATAAATCCGGCGCAAATCTGCTGAGCGGCGTCACCGCCGAGTTTGCCATGCATTCCACCCTCGGTGGCAAATGCAAATTCACCCACGCACTGATTGAATCGGACGAGGCTGCGTTCAAGGCGATCAGCAAATATGTCGACGCGAAGGTCATCGTCGTCACCAATATCTTCCGCGATCAGCTCGACCGCTACGGAGAAGTTACGCACACGCGGAACAACATCAAGATCGGCATCGAGCACAGCCCCAACGCGCAGCTGTGCCTGAATGCGGACGACTCCCTGACGGCGTCCTTGGCCGAGGAAGTGCCCAACCCCGTCCTCTACTACGGTGTCAATACGCCGATCTACCGCGACCGGGTGCAGGAGCTGTCCGACGCGCCCTACTGCCTGCATTGCAAGCACGCCTATACCTATGATTACGTGACCTACGGCCACCTGGGCGGCTATCGCTGCCCGGCCTGCGGCTACTGCCGTCCGTCGCCCCGGGTCTATGTGCAGGATGTTCTCACCTCGGATGCAGAGCACTCCGAAGTCGATCTGGTCGCCGGGGGTGAGACGTATCGCACCAATATCAATCTGCCGGGCGGCTACAATATTTATAACGCATGCGCCTGCATGGCAGCGGGGCAGGCCATGGAGCTGGATGCGGCGTTGGTCTCCAAATCTCTCTCGGAATTTGCCTGCGGCTTTGGCCGGATGGAGAAATTCGAGATCGGCGGCACCAGCCTGCGGATGATCCTCATCAAAAACCCCGCCGGCTGCAACCAGGTCCTGAATTTCCTGACCCAGACGGCAGAGCCCTTCCTCTTCGTCTGTTGCCTGAACGACCGGGCGCAGGACGGCAAGGACGTCAGCTGGATCTGGGACGTGGACTTTGAGCGCATCGCCGCCCTGGGCGACCGGCTCAGCGGTCTGCTCGTCTCCGGCGTGCGCGCAGAGGATATGGCGGTCCGCTTTAAATACGCCGGCGTCCCCGTGGAGAAGATCCAAGTCATCAAGGACTACCCCGCGCTGGTCCAGGCCTGCGTCCGGCAGGACAAGCCCGTCTTTATCATGCCGACGTATACCGCCATGCTGGAGCTGCGGACAGTTATCAGTAAAAACTACGGCTTCAAAGCCTTCTGGGAATAAGGAGGGGGCAAGATGGAATTAAAAATTTGTCACCTCTACCCCGATATTCTGAATCTCTATGGCGACCGCGGGAATATCCTCTGTATGGAGCGCCGCCTGCGCTGGCGGGACATCGCCGTCACGACGACAAACATCTCCGTCGGTATGCCGCTGAAGGCTGCGGATTACGACCTGTTTTTCATCGGCGGCGGCCAGGATTTTGAGCAGGAAGTGCTTTTAGAGGACCTGCGCGGTGCCAAGACTGCAGAGATCAAAGCCGCCGTGAACGACGGCAAGGCCTTTCTCGCCATCTGCGGCGGCTACCAGATGCTGGGGAACTATTATAAGACCTGGGACGGCGAGCAGTGCGACTTCACCGGCGCACTGGACCTCTACACCATCGGCTGCACCAAGCGGCTAATCGGCAATTACATGTTCACCTGTGACGATCTGCCCGGGCAGACGGTCGTCGGCTTTGAAAACCACGCCGGGAAGACCTATCTTGGCAGCGGCGTGCGCCCCATGGGCCGCGTCCTGGCGGGCTATGGCAACAATGGCGAGGACGGCGGCGAAGGCGCGCGGTTCAACAATGTCTTCGCGACCTACTCCCACGGCTGCCTGCTGCCGAAAAACCCCGCCCTCTGCGACCATATCCTGCAGACAGCCCTCGCCTACAAATACGGCGACGTGACACTCCCGTCCCTGGACGATACGCTGGAAAACAGCGCGCATCTTTATATGAAGCAGCGGCTGGAGAAAAAATAGTGGATTTACCGCAACGCGGCC
>CAUBIP010000033.1 GCA_958436045.1 uncultured Oscillospiraceae bacterium
TGACGGCTGTCGTCACGGGGATGGGGCCGGTCGCGGTGGCGGCGAATTATGTCGCTGTCCAGACCGAGAGCATCTGCTATCTGCCGGCCTACGGCATCGCGACGGCGGCGACGGCCCTCGTCGGCCAGAGCATCGGCGCGGGGCGGCCGGATATGGCCAAGCGCTTTGCCTACGGCACGACGGCCCTGGGCTTTGGGCTGGTGACCGTCATGGGCGGGCTGCTGTTCTGGCTGGCGCCGGTCCTATCGGGGCTGCTGACGCCGGAGGCGGAGGTCATCGACCTCAGTGCCCGGGCGCTGCGGATCGTCGCGTTTTCAGAGCCGCTGTTTGCCGTTAGCATCGTCGCCATCGGCGCGCTGCGGGGGGCAGGGGACGGCAAGGGGCCGTTTCTCATCAACGCCTTCAGCATGTGGGTGCTGCGGGTGCTGCCGGTGCTGCTGTTCACCCGGGCTTACGGCGTGATCGGCGTCTGGGCGACGATGACGGCGGAGCTCGTCGCCCGGGGGCTGCTTTGCTTTTTGCGGCTGTACCGGGGGAAGTGGCTCAAAGCCGGGGCGATGGGTTTAGAGCGAGCAGAGCAGGTTTTGAATGGAAATAAAAATAATCTGGATTCGTAATAGACGAGAATAAACACCCCCGGCTTTCGCCGGGGGAAATGCAAAGAAGGAAAATTTTGTTTTTTCTCTTGACAAATGGAGGGAAAGCCAATATAATAAATGACGTTGATGCGGGTTTAGCTCATCTGGTAGAGCGCCACCTTGCCAAGGTGGAGGTAGCGAGTTCGAGCCTCGTAACCCGCTCCAGATTTGCCGCGGACAAGCGATTGTCCGCGGCGTTTTTTGTATTTGACTTGCGTCTGGGGTTTGATCTGGAGCTGCGTTTGGCGTTCTATCTGGCGCCGTGCATGGCAGGAAAGCGAACCCCTGTGGCCCGGCGTGGTGCGGCCGATGCAAGCAGAAGGAAATAGAACGGCGCCTGCTGCGATTTTCGAATCGAGGCAGGCGCCGTTTATGGGGTGGGGATGTTATTGGGCTTGCGTTTCGTCCTGGAGCTGTGGTTCCTGCGAGGCGGCAGGCTGCGGGATGGCCCGTTTGCAGCGCGTTTTTTTGACCAGCAGCCAGACAGAACCGGCGAAGGCTGCGGCGGCTGCAATGGGCCAGAGGGTGTGGGCGATGCCCCAGCTGTAGTTGTCGCTTGGGAGGATGCCCCGCATGGTGTAATCCGCATTCTGGATACAGGATACGCCAAAGGTGAGCGCGGTGAAGAGCATCGCGCCGATGGGCTTGCGCAGCAGGGCACAGAGGGCTGTCAGCAGCGGGAATAGGAGCAGCAGGCCCAGGAGCGCCACGTAGAAGCCGACGTGGGCGGTAGCAAAGCCCCATTCATCGGCAACGGTGACGTAGAGGCGGGTATATTCCACCGTCGAGACCTGCGCCAGATCCTGGGCGGTCAGGCCCAGGGACTCTTCCATGATGGAATCCGGGTGCGCGTCGATCCAGTCGCGCCGTTCCCCCGTGGCTGTGCCGTAGGGGAGGAAGACGCACAGGAGCAGCACCAGGGCCGCAGCCAAAATGGCGTAAACGGGCTGCCGCAGCTGGCGGTTTAAGGTATGCTTGGTTGTCTGATCCATTGTAATTTCCTCCTAGGTTGTGCATTATGAGACTGCCAGCAGCTTCTGGCTGACGCGAGACTGGACTTCCAGATAATAGGCAAGCTCCGCCGTGTTCAGGTCCTCACTCTCCCAAGCGTCGAATTTGGCTGCCAGGTCCGCATATTTGCTCATATATGTCGCATAGTCGTTGAGCAGGCTAAGGTCCGTTGGATTCTGGTTATATTTTTGCAGGAAGGCGACGTATTCGTCGATGAAGGCTTCGTAGCTGTCCATACGCTGCGGCGGGCTTAGTATGTACCGGGGCGGGGGTTCCTCCTTTTTCATGTGACGCAGCGTGCGTCCGGAGAAGGGCGTGTAAAGCGCGCGAGAAAAAAGTTAGCGCGCGGTAACATTCTTTGCGTAACCCTATTGACAGAATAGGAAATGACTGTTATAATCATAATAACCTACAAAGAATATAGGTATTATCAATACGGTTTCGAGGTGGTTTTATGTATATTTACGCGGATAACGCGGCGACGACGCGGATGAGTGACGCGGCGGTGGCGGCGATGGGGCCGTATTTCCAGGAAATTTATGGCAATCCCTCCAGCCTGCATTCCATTGGTCAGCGGGCCGCCGAGGCGCTGGACGATGCCCGGGGCCGCATCGCGGCCTGCCTAGGCGCGCAGAAGCAGGAAATTTATTTCACCTCCGGCGGCAGCGAAGCAGATAACCAGGCGCTGCTCTCGGCGGCGGCCATCGGCGCGCGGCGGGGCAAGCGGCACATCATCTCCTCTGCCTTTGAGCACCACGCCGTGCTCCACACGCTGGACAAGCTGCGGCGCGACGGCTTTGAGATCGAGCTTCTGCCGGTCGGCCCGGTGGGGACGGTCACGGCGCAGCAGGTGGCGGACGCCATCCGGCCGGACACCTGCCTGGTGAGCCTGATGTACGCCAACAACGAAATCGGGTCGATCCTGCCTATCGGCGAGATCGGCGCGGTCTGCCGGGAAAAGGGCGTGCTGTTCCACACGGATGCGGTGCAGGCGGCGGGGCATCTGCCCATCGACGTCGCGGCGCAGCAAATCGACATGCTGAGCCTGTCGGCCCACAAATTCCATGGGCCCCGGGGTGTCGGCGTGCTCTATTGCAAGAAGGGCGTGCTGCTGACGCCGCTCATCAACGGCGGCGCCCAGGAGCGGGGCAAGCGGGCCGGGACGGAGAACCTGGCCGGGATCGCCGGGATGGCGGCGGCGCTGGAAGACGCCTGCGCCCATATGGACGAGAACGCCGCCAAGGTTGCCGCCATGCGGGACCGGCTGATCGCGGGGCTTTCCAAGATCCCCCACTCCGTCCTGAACGGCGACCCGGTGCACCGGCTGCCGGGGAACGTCCATTTCTGCTTTGAGGGCATCGAGGGCGAGAGCTTGCTGCTGCGGCTCGACGAGAAGGGCATCTGCGCCTCCTCCGGTTCGGCGTGCACGTCGGGGTCTCTGGACCCGAGCCATGTGCTGCTGGCTCTGGGGCACACCCACGAGATCGCCCACGGGTCGCTGCGGCTGACCCTGTGCGCGGACAATACGATGGAGCAGATGGACACCATCGTGGCCGCGGTGACGGATGTGGTGGACTACCTGCGCAATATGTCGCCGCTGTGGCGGGATAAGTGCTGCGGGAAACGGGAATTTTTACTGAAATAATGTGAGGTGTTTGCTATGGCATTGTATAATGAGACGGTTATGGACCATTTCCACAACCCGCGCAATGTCGGCGTCATCGAGGACGCCGACGGGATCGGCGAGGTCGGCAACCCGAAGTGCGGCGATATTATGAAGATCTATCTCAAGATCGAAAACGACGTCATCACGGATATCAAGTTTGAGACCTTCGGCTGCGGGTCGGCCATTGCGTCCAGCTCCATCGCGACGGAGATGGTCAAGGGGCGGACGGTGGAGCAGGCGCTGCAGCTGACGAACAAAGAGGTCGTCGACGCCCTGGGCGGGCTGCCGGCGTACAAGCTGCACTGCTCTGTCCTGGCTGAGCAGGCCATCCAGGCGGCGGTCAAGGATTATTTTGATCGCCACGGCATCTCCTACGACGCGGAGAAGTTTAAGGACTGCGGCGGCGGGGATTGCTGCTGCTGTTGCTGAGCGGCGCGAAAAATTTGGTTACAGGGTCAGCGGCTCTGGTGGTTCGGGGCTGGCGATCTTTGTAATATAACTCCACAAAAGGCAGGCATTCTTCGGAGTGCCTGCCTTTTGTGCGCGTGTGTCAAAAATAAATCTTTGACACGTCTCAAACGGTGCAGCGCTGCGTAAGCTTGCGGGATGAACTGTATTTTTTTGCCCTGTAAGCGCGATGCGGGGTTTGACTTGTGTTTTGGGTGGGGGATATGGTATACTATAGAAAAATACCCAAAAACGAGCGGTTGGCGCAAAATGCGCGGCGCGGAAGGGGAGAAGCGGCATGATAGCGGAGGTCAACAGTCTGGGGCTGCACGGGATCAGCGGGTTTCCGGTGACGGTGGAGTGCCATATTTCAAGCGGACTGCCGGGGTTTGACGTCGTCGGTCTGCCGGATGCGGCGGTCAAGGAGGCCCGGGAGCGGGTACGGGCGGCGGTCAAAAACAGCGGGTTCCGCTTTCCCGTCAGCCGCATTACGCTGAATCTGGCCCCGGCGGACACGAAAAAATCCGGCACGATCTACGATCTGCCGATCCTCGTCGGCATCCTGGCGGCGACGGAGCTGATCCCGGCGCCGGATAAGAAAAGCGCCTTTTTGGGGGAGCTGAGCCTGCAGGGGAAGCTGCGGAGCGTGAACGGCGTTCTCTCCATGGCGGTGGCTGCGGCCCAGGCCGGGTTTGAGACGCTGTATGTCCCGGCGGCGAATGCCCCGGAGGCGACGCTCTGCCCGGAGGTGCGGGTCATTCCGGTGACGTCCGTCCCCCAGCTGGCGGCGCATCTGACGGGGGAGGCGCCCATCGCACCCCAGCCCCGGTGGGAACCGGCGGCGCCGCCGGCGGCCGCGCTGGACTACCGGGATGTCAAGGGTCAGGTCCAGGCCAAGCGGGCGCTGGAGGTCGCGGCGGCAGGCGGGCATAATATCCTGCTCATCGGGCCGCCGGGCTCGGGCAAGAGTATGCTCTCGAAGCGGCTGCCGTCGATCCTGCCGGATATGACGCGGCAGGAGGCGCTGGAGGTCACGCAGATCCACTCCATTATGGGGCTGCTTGACCGGGATTCGCCGCTGGTGACCGTCCGGCCCTTCCGGAGCCCGCATCATACGATCTCCATCGCCGGGCTGACCGGCGGCGGGAGCACGCCCCGGCCGGGGGAGATTTCCCTTGCCAACAAGGGCGTTCTATTCCTGGATGAGCTGCCGGAATTTAAGAAGGACACGATGGAGGCGATGCGCCAGCCCCTGGAGGACGGGGCGGTGACGATCTCCCGGGCCAGCGGGTCGGTGACGTACCCAAGCGATATCATGCTGGTGTGCGCCATGAACCCCTGCCGCTGCGGCTGGTACGGTGACCCCAGCGGGCGCTGCCATTGCGGCCAGCAGGCCGTCGATGCCTACATGGGAAAAATCTCCGGGCCGATGCTTGACCGAATCGACATGATCGTCAGCGTCCCGGCACTGGATTTTACGGAGCTGCGCCAGACGGCCCCGGCGGAGAGCTCGGCGGAGATCAAAAAGCGGGTCATGGCGGCCCGGGCCGTGCAGCAGGCGCGGCTGGAGGGCAGCGGCGTCACCTGCAACGCAAGAATGCAGCCGGGGCAGCTGCGCCAGTACTGCGCCCTGGGTGATGAGGGCGCCAAGCTTTTGAAGACGGCGTTTGACCGCCTAGCTCTGACAGCCCGCAGCTATGACCGCATCCTAAAGGTCGCCCGGACCATCGCGGACCTGGACGGCAGCGCGGAGATCGGCCCGAAGCATATCGCCGAGGCCATCCAGTACCGGTCATACCAGCTGGGCAAGCAATAATTTGGAAAAGCAGGAGAGGAACACAAAGCCATGAATGAAATTTTCTTATTGAAGCTGGGGGAGATCATCCTCAAGGGGGCAAATCGCCGCCAGTTTGAAAATAAGCTCAAGACGAATGTCGCAAGACGGATGCGGCCCTTTGGGGAATTTAAGGTGAATATTCTCCAGTCCACCGTCTATGTGGAGCCGGAGAATGACGAATGCGATATGGAGGGGGCCTGGGAGGCGTGCCACGCGATCTTCGGCGTCATCAGCCTGTGCCGCTGCCGCCCGTGCGAGAAGACGCTGGATGCGATCTTTGACGCTGTCGTGACGTATCTCGGCGACGATCTGGCGGCGGCCAGCAGCTTTAAGGTCGAGTCGAAGCGGTCGGACAAGCGGTTCCCGATGACGTCCATCCAGATCTCCCAGGAGATCGGCGGGCGGCTGCAGGAGGCGTACCCCGACGTGCGGGTCGATGTGCATCATCCGGGGTACACCGTCAATGTCGAGGTGCGGGATCATGCCGCGTATGTCCACGGCCCGGCGGAGCCGGGAGCGGGCGGCTTGCCGACGGGCGTCGGCGGCCGGGCGATGGTCCTGCTCTCCGGGGGGATTGACTCGCCGGTGGCGGGGTATATGATTGCCAAGCGGGGGGTGGAGCTGGAGTGCGTCCATTTCTTCTCCTATCCCTATACCAGTGAGCTGGCCAAGCAGAAGGTGCTGGACCTGGCCCGGCTCATGACCCGCTACTGCGGGCGAATGACGGTTAACATCGTCGGCTTTACGGAAATTCAGGAGGCCATCCGGGACAACTGCCCGGAGGAGTACTTTACCCTGATCATGCGGCGGTTTATGATGGAGATCGCCGAGCGCATCGGGCGGGATCACGGCTGCCAGTGCCTGGTGACAGGGGAGAACCTGGGGCAGGTGGCGTCCCAGACCATGGAGGCCATGGGGGTGACGTCGGCGGTCGTCGATCTGCCGGTGTTCTGCCCGCTCATCGGGATGGACAAGGAGGAAATTGTCACCATCGCCCGGCGCATCGGGACGCTGGAGACGTCGATCTTGCCGTATGAGGACTGCTGCACCGTCTTCACCCCGCGGCATCCACGGACGAAGCCGACCCGGGCACAGGTGGAGAAGGCCGAGGCCAAGCTCGACCGCCCGGCGCTCATCGAACGGGCGCTGGCCAATACGGAGCTGGTCAAGGTGCGCTACCATGGCTGAGGCGCTGGCACGGCAGGCCGTGGCGGCCCTGGCCGCGGCGGGGGCGACGCTGGCGACGGCGGAGTCCCTGACCGGCGGGATGCTGGGGGAAAAAATTACCGGCGTCAGCGGCAGCTCCGCCATTTACCGGGGTGGCGTCATCAGCTATTGCAACGCCGTCAAGGCGGGGGCCTTGGGGGTCTCGCAGGAGGACTTAGATACGTTGGGCGCCGTCAGCGCGCCGGTGGCGGAGCAGATGGCCCAGGGGGCCCGGCAGCGGTTGGCGGCGGACTACGCCCTGAGCACGACAGGCATCGCCGGGCCGAACAGCGATGAGACGGGCAAGCCCGTCGGCCCGGTTTATATCGCCTGCTGCGGGCCGGCGGGCTGCCGGGTGCGGGAGCTGCGGCTGACAGGGGACCGGGCGGCCATCCGGCAGGCGACATGCCGCGCCGCCCTGCAGCTGCTGCTGGAGACGCTGGCATGAGCGCTTGCGCTGGTCAAAAATAAATTTATGACTTTATTTGCGCCGTGCGCGGCGCAAACTCTGCGAGGCCTTTTTGACAGACTGGTGCGCAATAAGTGCGTATGGATATGCACGCAGGCGGAAAAATCTGCAAGCGGGAGGGAGAGCGCGATGACAAGTCATTTGCCCAGCGGCAAAGCCGGGGCGGCGCAGCTGACCCGGGGGCAGCTGCGCGCGGCGCTGCAGGCGGCCTTGACGGACGCAGAGCGGCGCAGCCTGCGTGCAGGCGACGGGGCGTTTTGCGTGAACGCCTTTAACCGGGCGGTGCTCCTGCGGCTGTGGGACCCGGGGCAGGATGCGCCGGAGGCTGTCGACGCGGGCGCGTGCCGCGCGCTGGCGGCGGAGGTCGCGGCATATCTGCGGGAATATTACCCGGAAAACCCCGGGGCGCACAAGGGCATCGTGCTTGCGTGCCTGGCCCGGACATTTTTAGAGCAGCGGCCGATGCACCCCCAGGCGGCGGCCCGCTGGCGCGAGACGGCGGACGGCTATGTCTGCCCCCAGCACGGGGGCGCGGAGACGCTTTGCCGGTTCTGCGTCTGCGGGGAGGTGGGGGAACCATAGCATTTCACAATAAAAAACCAAGGCGCTGTTTGGGTGATGAACCCGAACGGCGCCTTGGTTTTTTATTGCAGTTGGAAAGCGAGGGATTCTAAATCTCTGCCGCCGTAGACGATACGGATCACGGTGACGGCTGCGGATTCGCGGTCCACGGTGTAAAATACGACAAAATTGCCGACGGGCATTTTGTGCATACCCATGCGGTTCCATGGGGCCCAGTCTACCAGGGGGTAGCGGGCAGGCAGCTGGTCCAGCGCGCGAATTTGGCTGCGCAGGCGACCCACCAGCTCCTGCGCGGTGCCCGGGGCTTGCAGGACCTGGGCAAGATAGGTATAGATCGCTTTCAAATCGTCCAGCGCTTCCGGCGCGTAGGCAACACGGTACGCATCGCTCATAGGCCGAAGGATTCCGCCAGGGCTGCGTCGACTTCGTCGGGAGAGTAGGTAACGCCGGTGCGGAGGGAGTCGAGACCTTTTTGCAGTTCGGCGTCCAGCACGGCTTGGGGCATGGCGCCGATGGCGGTGGGGGGCGCAGGGGGCAGGTGCAGGTCCAGCGGGAGGCCCCGGGTCAGGACGATCTGGTGATAGAGCATCTGAATCGCGCTGGAGGGGGTGATTCCGAGCTGCTGCAGGATCTGCTCTGCGTTTTGCTTTAGCCCTGGATCGATCCGGGCGTAGACGGCGGATTTGTTTGCCATATTGCATCACACTCCTTTTCTCATTTTTTATAGTATACACAAAAACGCTTGCAAATTCAAGCAATTGCAAGTGAATTTCAAAGTTTTTCTTTCATGTGACAGCGCGGCGTACCCTGCGGCGGGGGCGGGGAATTTTGGGGGGCGGGGAGAAAAGATGGATTCGGGGTTGTATATGAATGAATATTGTGATAATATGTATACGTGGCGCAGTATCCTAGTCAGAAGTCCCGGTTCTGAGGAAGGGCCTAAAAATCCTTTAAAGGGCATATCGATGAAGTCCCTGGTGTTTGCTTGTTACGCCCAGTTTCGGGTGGATGCTGGGGGTTAAGAATTTTGGGCAACCACAATGGCATGTGGCGACTGACCCAATTTTCGTGGAGACCTGTTACTTTGCGACGGCCGCTGCGTAGTTGGCTCTGCCACCTTCCGGTCGCGTACGGAATAGGATCAACCTGCAAGGCGGTGCATAGAATCGTGTGCTGTGTGCAGTGTAGCCTGCCTTGCGTGGGGGCGATGGGATAGGGGAGCGATGCATACTTGCCCATGGCCATGGGGAAAGGTGATATCCCCTTGAAACCGCACCTGCAAAAGAGGCTAGGGATCGGGAACGATGTTGTGGAAAGCACCTAGGCTGTCTTTCGGGGGCAGATAAGGGATTGCAGTGCGTACTAAGTGGCAATCGGGTCTCTGCTGCGGCGACGCGCAGACGGCGGGATGAAACGGAAACGGCCGTTCCGGTGACGGGCGGGTTCCGCCGGGGAAATCCTACCCGACCTAAGACGCAGGTTTAATCTTATCTGCCGCCACATTTTTTTGAAATTTGAAGCATGCGCAGGAATTGCAGCTGCACAGGGAGGAACGGCTTTTGGAAGCGCAACCGGCCAAACGGGAGAAAAAGCAAAAAAAGCAGCCCAAGCGCTGGAGATGGTGCGTGACGATTGTCCTGGTGACAGTCTGCATCTCGGCGGCGTTTTCGTTTATCTCCAGCGTGCTGCTGGAAAACAGCGGGATGCTGGCGGCGTTTTTGCTGCTGTTTTTTATCGTCGCGCTGGGCATTTTGTTTGATATGGTCGGCGTGGCGGTGACAGCGGCAGATGAAAAGCCGTTTCACGCCATGGCGGCGAAGAAGGTCCCCGGGGCGGGCAAGGCCATTTGGCTGCTGCGCAATGCCGATAAGGTCGCCTCGTTCTGCAATGATGTCGTGGGGGATATCTGCGGCATTATTTCCGGTGCAGCTTCGGCCGTCATCGCGGGGCAGATCATCGCCGAGATCGCCCAGACGGGGCGGGGGAATGTCGTGCAGCTGGCGATGTCCGGCCTGGTGGCGGGGATGACCGTCGGCGGCAAGGCGGCGGGGAAGTCCATCGCCATGCGGTGCAGCACAAACATCGTCTTTCTGACGGCGCGCGTGCTGGGGCTGTTCTCCCGGAAAAAGAAATAAATGCCGCATGTGCGGCTGATGATAGATTTATAAGGAAATCATTATGCAGATACTAGAGCATATCAATTCCCGGGAGGACCTGCTGGCCGTCCCGTGGGAGCAGGAGGCGCAGCTCTGTCAGGAGATCCGGCAGTGGCTGGTGCAGAATGTGGCCAAGACCGGCGGGCATCTGGCGTCCAATCTGGGCATCGTGGAGCTGCAGGTGGCCATTGAAAAGGAATTTGACACGCGGCGGGATCGCCTCGTGTTTGACGTGGGGCATCAGTCCTATGTCCATAAAATTTTGACGGGGCGGCGGGACGCCATGACCGGTCTGCGGACGCTGGACGGCATTTCCGGCTTCCCGAAGCCCGACGAGAGCGAGACAGACGCCTTCGTGGCGGGGCACGCGTCCAACGCCGTCTCCGTCGCCCTGGGTATGGCCCGGGCAAGAACACTGCAGGGGGCGGATTACAATGTCATCGCCCTACTGGGCGACGGCGCGATGACCGGTGGCCTCTTTTACGAGGGGATGAACGACGCCGGGGCCAGCAAGGAGCCGCTGATCGTCATTTTGAATGACAATGAGATGTCGATTGCGAAAAATGTCGGCGGCATTGCGGGGCATTTGAAGCTGATTCGCTGCAGGCCGGGCTATTTCAAGCTTAAGCGGAATTACCGCCGCCTGACGAAGGCCCTGCCCGGCGGGCAGCATCTTTACAACGTGACCCATCGGCTCAAGGACCGGCTCAAGCGCCGTCTGGTCGGCGTGACGATCTTCGAGGAGATGGGGTTTCAGTATATGGGCCCGGTGGACGGGCATGATATCACGCGGCTGATCTATATGCTGCGGCGGGCCAAGGAGATGCAAGGGCCGGTGCTGCTGCATGTCCTGACAAAAAAGGGCAAGGGCTATGCCCCGGCGGAGGAGAATCCGGCCTTGTTCCACGGCATCGGGCAGTTTGATCCGGTTACCGGCGTGCCCAGCGCCGATGGCGGCGGACCGGTGTTCTCGGATGTGTTTGGCAAGACGCTCTGCAGCTTGGCCCAGACTGAGCCGCGGCTTTGCGCTATCACGGCGGCCATGTGCTATGGCACGGGGCTGGAGGGCTTTGCCCGGCAGTTCCCGAAGCGGTATTTTGATGTCGGCATTGCCGAGGGGCACGCCGTCTGCCTGGCGGGGGGCCTTGCCAAGCAGGGGATGATCCCCGTCGTGGCGGTGTATTCGACGTTTTTGCAGCGGGCGTATGATATGCTGCTGCAGGATGTGGCGATGCAGCGGCTCCACGTCGTCTTCGCTGTCGACCGGGCGGGGCTGGTCGGCCCGGACGGGGAGACGCACCAGGGCATTTTCGACACGGCGTATCTGCGGACGGTCCCTGGGATGACGGTGTTGTGCCCCGCCAACGGGCGAGAGCTGGAGCGGATGCTGAGCCAGGCCATCTGTCAGATGGACGGGCCGGTGGCCGTGCGCTACCCCCGGGGAGGCGACGGCGCGTATACCGGCGTGTGCCTGGACCCGGTCCTGCGGCCGGGGCGGGACGTGACGATCATCGCCTACGGGACAATGATCAACGAGGCCCTGCAGGCGGCGCAGCTGCTGGAGGCGCGGGGCATTCGCGCGGCCGTCTTGAAGCTGAACGCCATCGCGCCGTTGGATTTGGAACAGGTTTTGGATTCGGCCCGAGAGACGGGGCTGGTGATCGTTGCCGAGGAGGCCATTGACGCCGGGTGCGTCGGGCAGGCCATTGCAGCGGCGCTGGCGGCGGAACACTTCCCCTGCCGGGTGCTGCGGGTGAACTTGGGCGACCGGTTTATTCAGCATGGGACGGTTCCCGCGCTTAGGCAGCGCTGCGGCATTGACGCGACGGGCATTGCAACAAAGGTCGAGGAGGCGTTGCATGGCGAAGAATAAAGAACGGCTGGATATCCTGCTGGTGCAGCGGGGCCTGGCGGAGACCCGGGCCAGGGCGCAGGCGATCATTATGAGCGGCAATGTCTATGTCGCGGGGCAGAGGGCCGATAAGGCGGGCCTTGCTGTGGCGCCGGAGGCGGAGATCACCATCCACGGCAGCCAGTGCCCTTACGTCAGCCGGGGCGGGCTGAAGCTTGCAAAGGCGCTGCGGGAGTTTTGCATTGACCCGACGGGCTACACCTGCAGCGACTCCGGCGCGTCCACCGGCGGCTTTACCGACTGCCTGCTCCAGCACGGGGCGAAGAAGGTCTTCGCCATCGACGTGGGCTATGGGCAGCTGGCCTGGAAAATCCGGGAGGACCCCAGGGTCGTCTGCATGGAGCGGACGAATATCCGCTATGTCACGCCGGAGGATTTGGGAGAGGCGCTGGACCTTTCGGTCATCGACGTCTCGTTTATCTCCCTGCATATCGTTTTGCCGGCGGTGCAGAAGCTTCTCAAGCCGGAGGGGCAGGTGCTGTGTCTCATCAAGCCCCAGTTTGAGGCGGGGCGGGAGAAGGTTGGCAAAAAGGGTGTCGTGCGGGACCCAGCGGTCCATGTGGAGGTCCTGGAGGACTTTTTGGCGCTGGCCCGAGGCCTGGGCTTTACCGTCCGGGCGCTGACGTATTCTCCGGTCAAGGGGCCG
Organism: uncultured Oscillospiraceae bacterium; assembly: GCA_958436045.1. GTDB lineage: Bacteria > Bacillota > Clostridia > Oscillospirales > Oscillospiraceae > SVMC01. Next base: position 12,571 of record CAUBIP010000033.1, read on the forward strand.
GAGGGCAACATTGAATTTTTGGCGCATTTGAGCCAGGCGGCGGGGCCGGACTGCGGCTGCCTGCCGGAGGAACTGGTGCGCCAGGCGCACGCGGCGCTGTAAGGATACAAAGTGTATGAAAAACATTGTCATGGCATCGAATCCCTATCGGGATAAGAATTTTGAGACGGCCCGCAAGGCGCAGAAAATTTTGCGCTCGGTCGGTATCCACGCAAAGCTTTGCCTGGCCTTTGAGGCGGATAAGAATTTTGACTGCCCAGCGGGGCTGCAGCTTGCAAGTCTGCCGGAGGAGCTGCCGGGCGCGGAGCTGCTTCTGTGCTTCGGCGGCGACGGGACGATCCTCCACGCGGCCAAGGCGGCGGCGGAGGCGGGCATCCCGGCCCTGGGCATCAACATCGGCACCATGGGCTTTATGGCGGAGCTGGAGAGCAACGAGATGCACCTGCTGCGCAAGCTGCGCGACGACCGCTATACGACGGAGGCGCGGATGATGCTCCAGGTCGAGGTCATCCGGGGCGGCGAGGTCGTCTGGCAGGAGCTGGCACTGAACGATGCGGTCATCGCCAAGGGGGCCGTCGCCCGGATCATCCAGCTGACCGTCGTCTGCGACGGGGTGGATGTAATGCAGGTCATCGGCGACGGGCTGATCCTGGGCACGCCCACCGGGTCGACGGCGTATTCCATGTCTGCCGGGGGGCCCATCGTGGAGCCGACGGCGCATAATATTCTAATTACCCCCATTTGCGCCCACGATATGATGACGCGGCCGTTTGTGACCTCGTCTAAGCGGACCATCAGCGCCCGCATCGGCAAGGTGGGGCGGCGGAACGCATACCTCTCTATCGACGGCGGCAAGGCCTTCAAGCTGAGCACCGGCGATACCATTCAGGTCACCCGGGCGGCGCGGGACGCGCAGCTGGTGAAGCTGAAGGAGCAGAGCTTTTTTGAAGTGGTCAACCAAAAATTCGGGACAGATAAGAGGCGATTTTTATGAAGATCAAACGGCAGGCAAAAATTATGGAGATCATCTCCGCAATGGACATCGAGACCCAGGAGCAGCTGCTGGACGAGCTGCAAAAGAGCGGGTTTAAAAGCACCCAGGCGACGATCTCCCGGGATATCAAGGAGCTGCGCATTGTGAAGGAGCTGACGTCCATGGGCACCTATCGGTATGCGACGTCGAACAAGGAGGTCGGTGGGACGTTTTCCGCCCGCCTCAATACGATCTTCCGCGAGTGCGTGACAAGCTTTGACTATGCGCAGAATATGGTCGTCATCAAGACGCTGCCGGGGCTGGCCTCCGCGGCGTGCTCGGCCATCGACGCGATGAATATGTCCGTCGTCGTCGGCTCCCTGGCGGGGGACGATACGGCGTTCCTCGTCATGCGGGACAATAACGCGGCGGCGGCCTTCTGCGCGGAGATCAAGAAGCTGGTATCGTAAGGCCCGGGGGCAGGGGGAAATCAGATGCTTTCACTGCTGCATATTGAAAATATCGCCGTCATCGAGGCGGCGGATATCGCCTTTGACCGGGGGTTCAACGTCCTGACCGGCGAGACGGGGGCGGGCAAGTCCATCGTCATCGACGCGATCAATGCGATCCTGGGCGAGCGGACGTACCGGGATGTCATCCGCACCGGGGCGAATAAGGCGACGGTTCGAGCGGTCTTTACCGGGGTCCCGGAGCTTGCTTGGTTTTCTGCGTTCGAGGTGCCGTATGGCGATGAGCTGCTGGTGCAGCGGCAGATCTTCCTGGACGGGAAAAATGTCTGCCGCGTCAACGGCCTGCCGGTGACGGTGGCGACGCTCAAGAAGCTGGGGCTGCAGCTGGTGCAAATTCATGGCCAGCACGACAGCCAGCAGCTCTTTGACGAGGCAAGCCATCTTGCCTGTCTGGACAGCTTCGCGGGCAATGACGAAGAGCGGGCGGCGTACCGCAAGGAATATGACGCCTACCTTGCCATCCGGCAGGAGATGGCGCAGCTGCAGATGGACGAGGGCGAAAAGCTCCGCCTGACGGACGCACTGCGCCACCAGATCGAGGAGCTGACCCGGGCGAAGCTGCAGCCCGGCGAATACGACGCCCTGCGGGCGCGGCAAAGCGTCCTGCAAAATGCCGAGAAATTAGAGGCGGGGCTGGAGACAGCCATTGGCTGCCTGTACGGCGACGAGTCCTCCAACGGGGCCGAGGCGATGCTGAGCCAGACGGCGGCGGCGCTGGGCCAGGCGGCGCGGTTTGACGACGCGCTGGCGGCGCTCTCCCAGCGGGCGAAGGAGCTCATGTACGAGGTGCAGGACCTATCGGAAAATGTCCGCGCCCGGCGGCAGGACCTTTCCTACAGCGAGGCGGAGCTGGAGCAGGCGGAGAGCCGCCTTGCCCAGCTGCAGCGGCTTTTCCGCAAATACGGGGCCGACGAGGCGGGGCTGCTGACCCTGTGCGAAAGCGCACAGCAGCGGCTGGACCAAATCGAGTTCTCGGACGACCGCCTACAGGCGCTTGCCCAGGACCTGGAGGCCCAGAAGGCGCGGCTGCTGGCGGCGGCCAAGGCGCTGCGGGCGACGCGGCGGACGGCGGGGGCGCGGTTATCGGACCGCATCGTCGAGGAGCTGCGGCAGCTGGATATGCCCCGGGTGCAGTTTGTCTGCCAGTTTGAAAAGGCACAGCCAAGCGAGACGGGGATGGATGTGGTGCGGTTTTTGATGTCCGCCAACGCGGGCGAGGCATTAAAGCCCATGAGCCGCGTCGCCTCCGGCGGCGAGTTGGCGCGGATCATGCTGGCCATCAAGAATGTTATGGCAGAGCGGGATGCCGTCCCGACCCTGATCTTTGACGAGGTAGACGCCGGAGTCTCCGGCCGGGCGGCCCAGCGGGTCGCGGAGAAGCTGGCAAGCGTCGCAAAGAGCAAGCAGGTTTTGTGTGTGACGCATCTGCCCCAGATCGCGGCGATGGCGGACTGCCATCTGCGGGTCTCCAAATCCGAGCGGGCGGGCAGGACGTATACGGCCGTCGAGCCGCTGGCGCGGCGGGAGCGGGAGCTGGAGCTGGCCCGGCTCATCGGCGGCGCGGAAATTACCGAGACGACGATCTCCAGCGCGTCGGAGATGCTGCGCAGGTGAGTGTGGGTACGGCCCCCGTTGACAAACGGCTGGAAATTTGCTAGTATAGCGATAGATAAGAAAATGCGAGGATGGGATGCAGTAGCTGCGCCGGTTCCTGACAGAAAGCGCCCGGGGGATGGAAGGGCGCGGTCCGGCGCGTGCGAAATTACCTCCCGGAGCTGCCGTCTGGAAGGGCGGGGGGTGCCCCCTGCTTGTGTAGAGGCGGACGGGTGCGCCCGTTATGGCGCGGGGCGTGCAAAGCACGCTGTGAGGGCGCCTTTGTGAGAAGGCGCTGCAACAGAGGTGGTACCGCGAAGGCGGGTGTAACAGTCCCTTCGCCCTCTGCTCCCGCGCCAAGCGGGAGCGGGGGGCTTTGTGTTTTTTTACAAAATCATTTTATTTTAAACAAGGAGTTTCACGATGGGAATTTATGAAGAGCTGCAGGCCAGAGGGCTGATCGCCCAGGTGACGAATGAGCCGGAGATCCGCGAAATGGTCAACGCCGGAAAGGCGACGTTTTATATTGGCTTTGACCCGACGGCGGATTCGCTGCATGTCGGCCACTTTATGGCGCTGTGCCTGATGAAGCGGCTGCAGATGGCGGGCAACCGGCCGGTCGTCCTCGTCGGCGGCGGCACAGGCATGGTCGGCGACCCCTCCGGCCGGACGGATATGCGCCAGATGATGACGCCGGAGACCATCCAGCACAACTGCGACTGCTTCAAAAAGCAGATGGAGCGGTTTATCGACTTCGGGCCGGGCAAGGCCATTATGGTGAACAACGCCGATTGGCTGATGCAGCTCAATTATATCGAGCTGCTGCGGGATGTCGGCGCGTGCTTCTCGGTCAATAATATGCTGCGGGCTGAGTGCTACAAGCAGCGGATGGAGAAGGGGCTCTCTTTCCTGGAATTCAACTATATGATCATGCAGTCCTACGACTTCTACTACCTCTACCAGCACTACGGCTGCAACATGCAGTTCGGCGGCGACGACCAGTGGTCCAACATGCTGGGCGGCACGGAGCTCATCCGCCGCAAGCTGGGGAAGGACGCCCATGCCATGACCATCACACTGCTGATGAACAGCGAGGGCAAGAAGATGGGCAAGACGGCCAAGGGCGCAGTCTGGCTTGACCCGAACAAGACCTCTCCCTTCGAATTCTACCAGTACTGGCGCAATGTCGGCGACGGGGATGTCCTCAAGTGCATCCGGATGCTGACGTTCCTGCCCCTGGCCGAGATCGACGCCATGGACCACTGGGAGGGCAGCCAGCTGAACAAGGCCAAGGAAATTCTGGCGTATGAGCTGACCAAGCTCGTCCACGGTGAGGCCGAGGCGGAAAAGGCCCAGACGGCGGCCCGGGCCCTCTTCGGCGCAGGCAGCGACGACAGCAATATGCCGACGACGACCCTGACGCAGGATGCGCTCACGGACGGCGGCATGAACATCCTTGACCTGCTCGTGGCCTGCAGACTGGCGGCGTCCAAGAGCGAGGCGCGGCGGCTCGTCCAGCAGGGCGGCGTCAGTGTCGACGGCGAGAAGATCACGGCCATCGATGCGGTGATCCCTCAGGACCAGCTGGCGGCGGGGGCGAAGATCAAGAAGGGCAAAAAAGTCTATCATAAGGCGATTTTGCAGTAAGCGCCTGTGTTTTTGTGAAAAAATCGCGCGGGGCGCGCCCTCTGATTGGGGGGCGC
>CAUBIP010000034.1 GCA_958436045.1 uncultured Oscillospiraceae bacterium
GAAGCAGGTCAAAAAATACGGCGAGGACGCCAAGGTCGCCGTCCGCAACATCCGCCGCGACGCGATGGATTATTTGAAAAACGCCAAGAAAAAATCCGAGATCACCGAGGATGAGCAGAAAAAAGGCGAAAAGGACCTGCAGGACCTGACGGATAAGTACATCAAAAAAGTTGACGAAGCCTGTGCGGTCAAGGAAAAGGAATTGATGGAGCTGTAATTCACCCGCGGCGCTTGCAGTGCGCTCTTACGGTGCAAAGCACAGAAGGGTTGCTGGGTAACCGGTGCCTGCACCGCTGCGCGTGCATACAAGCAGCGTGACTATCGCTTGGTAGATAGTAAGAAGTAGAGTTTTTCAAGGCTAGCTTTTAAGCTTAGAGCAATAACGCTCTGCCTACAAGCTTGTTCTTGCGGTGGGGCAATCCCTCTACGCTGTATGGGTTCGACTTAGCCAAACGCTGCGCGTTTGGAGTCTCACCCAAGTCAGCGCGTTCGCGCCGCGCCAAGTGCCACGCAGCCCCGGGGGCTTGCCCCGTGTACATCCCCGGAACCGGCGGGTTTCGGGGATGTGCGGCATCTGCCAGGGGCGCCCGTTAATAGTTCACCGTTCTAATGGAAAGAAAACATGTCTATATTTAAAAGGAAACCAAAGCCGCGCTCTGCGGCTGTGGGCGATGCGCCGGTGCCGGTGCATATCGCTATTATCATGGATGGCAACGGCCGCTGGGCCAAGCGCCGGGGGATGCCCCGGTACGCTGGGCACGCCTATGGGGCGGAGACGTTCCGCCGCATCGCCAACCACTGCCGGGATATCGGCGTCCACTATCTGACGGTCTACGCCTTCTCGACGGAGAACTGGAAGCGATCGGAAGAGGAGATCAGCGCCATCATGCGCCTGCTGGGCGATTATCTGAAGGAAGCCCTGGCGGATATGGATAAAAACCGGGTCCGCTTCGTCTTCTTTGGCGATCTGACCCGCCTTTCGCCGGAGCTGCAGGCCCTGTGCCGGCAGGCGGCGGACCGCTCCCGACAGTATGACGGGGTGCAGGTCAATTTCTGCTTGAATTATGGCGGGCGGGATGAAATTCTGCGGGCCGCCCGGCGCTTTGCCCAGGCTTGTCTGGACGGCAAGGCAAAGCCGGAGGACCTGACGGCGGCGCAGTTTTCGAGTCTCCTCTATTCCGCCGGTGTGCCGGACCCGGAGCTGGTCATCCGCCCCAGTGGGGAGCTGCGCACGTCCAACTTCCTGCCGTGGCAGACGGCGTATTCTGAATACGTATTTCTCGATAAACTCTGGCCCGACTTTACGGCCGAGGATCTCGACGCGGCCATCGACGCCTACCGGCATCGCTCGCGCCGTTTTGGAGGTGCCAAACCATGAAAACTAGAATCCTCTCCGCCGCCATCGCGCTGCCGTTATTTCTGGCGGTGCTGCTGGTGCCGGTGACTTGGCCGACGGCCCTGCTGCTGGCGGCAATGTGCGCCATCGGCGCCCGGGAGCTGCTGTGGGCGACGGGCCTGGTGCTCCACAAGCGGCTGGTGGCCTATGCGATGCTCTGCGGAGCGCTGGTGTGCCTGTGGAGCTATCTGGGCTGTCCCCGCTGGCTGGGCCTTGCGGGCGTGACGGCCTTTTTCCTGGCCCTGGCCGGGGAGCTGCTGGCGGCCCACGCCAAGCTCAGCTTTTCCGAGATCGCCGCGGCAGCCTTTGCCGGGCTGCTGGTCCCGCTGCTGCTGTCCGCCCTGGTGCGCATCCGCTGCATGGACCATGGCGCGGCGTTGATCTTCATGCCCCTGGTCCTGGCCTTCACGTCGGACTCCGGCGCGTATTTTGCGGGCCGGGCCTTCGGCAAACACAAGCTGGCCCCGGTCATCAGCCCGAAGAAGACGGTCGAGGGCGCCATCGGCGGCGTCGTCAGTACGGTGCTCTTCGTTCTGCTCTATGGCCTGGTGCTGCAGCTGGCCTGCGGCTTCCAGGTGCACTACTGGGCGGGGCTTGTCTATGGCATCGCCGGAGCCGTGTGCGGCATGGTGGGGGATTTGATGTTCTCCGTCGTCAAGCGCCAGGCGGGGATCAAGGACTATGGCAATGTCCTGCCCGGCCACGGCGGTGTGCTGGACCGGTTCGACAGCATGGTCGCCGTCGCCCCCGTGGCGGAGCTGCTGCTGTTGGTGCTGCCCTTTGCCGTCAAATAACCCGGGATCTCCCTTTGGAAGGAGGAACGCACGATGATGCAAGCCATTTCCGTCCTCGGCTCCACCGGCTCCATTGGCCGCCAGACCCTGGACGTCGCCGCAAAGCTGGGGACCCGCGTGGTCTGCCTGGCCGCCGGGCAGAATCTTGACCGGATGGAGGCCCAGTGCCGCCAGTTTCACCCCCGCCTTGCCGTGATGGCAACGCGGGAGGCCGCCGCGGCCCTGAAGCTGCGCCTGGGCGACTGCGCTATTGAAATCATGTACGGGATGCAGGGCCTGCTTGCCGCCGCGACGCTGCCGGAGGCAGATGCCGTCGTCACCGCTGTCGTCGGGATGCTGGGCCTGCGGCCCACCCTTGCGGCCATTGATGCGGGCAAGCGCATCTGCCTTGCCAATAAAGAGACGCTGGTTTGCGCCGGGGAGCTGGTCATGGCCCGGGCCCGAGAGAAGGGCGCAGAGATCATCCCCGTGGACTCGGAGCACTCGGCCATCTTCCAGTGCCTGATGGGCCAGCCGAAAAACCGGGTGCGCCGTTTGCTAGTCACCTGCTCCGGCGGCCCGTTCTACGGCATGACGCCGGACGAGCTGAAAAACGTCACAAAGCACGACGCCCTGCGCCACCCCAACTGGACGATGGGGCCAAAAATCACCATCGACTGCGCGACGCTGATGAACAAGGGCCTAGAGCTCATTGAGGCTATGCGTCTGTACGGCCTGCCCCTTTCGCAGGTGGAGGCCGTCATTCACCGGCAGAGCATCGTCCACTCTCTGGTGGAATTTTGTGACGGCGCCGTCCTGGCGCAGCTGGGCACGCCGGATATGCGCCTGCCCATCCAGCTGGCCCTGACCTACCCCGACCGCCTGTCTAGCCCGGCTCCGGACCTAGACCTGCTCACCTGTGGGCCCTTGACGTTCGCCGCACCGGACGAAGCGGCCTTCCCATGCCTTCGGCTTGCCAAACAGGCGGCGGCGCAGGGTGGTTGCGCTTGCGCTGCGTTGAACGGGGCCAATGAAGCGGCGGTCGCGCTGTTTTTGGAGGAAAAAATCGGCTTTTATGATATCCCGCGCCTGGTCGAGGCGGCCCTGGCCCAAGCGCCGGGCACGAAGGACCCGGATCTGGAAATGATCCTGGCGGTTGACGCGGCAGCGCGGCAGTCGGTCGCGGTCGCGGCGCACGGGATCGTGAGGTAATTGCTTTGTATATTCTGTTTGCAATTTTAATTTTCGGCTTTTTGATCTTCATCCATGAGCTGGGGCATTTTATGACGGCCAAGCTCCTGGGGGTGCAGGTCAATGAGTTTTCCATCTGCATGGGCCCAGCCCTGCTGCAGCGCACCCGGGGGGAGACAACCTACTCTCTGCGTCTGATCCCCATCGGCGGCTACTGTGCCATGGAGGGGGAGGACGAGGACAGTGACAATCCCCGGGCCTTCACCCGGGCCAAGACCTGGCGGCGGCTCATTATTCTCGCCGCCGGGGCGTTTATGAATTTCCTGGCGGGCTTTCTCGTCGTGCTCATCCTGCTCAGCTCGGCCGACGGCTTTTCGACGCCGGTGATCGCGGATTTCTACGACGGCTGCGCCCTGGAATCCCAGGACGGCCTGCAGGCCGGGGATGAATTCTATAAGATCGACGGCGAGCGGGTCTATATCTACTCCGATGTTGCCATGCTGCTTTCCCGCAACACAACGGGGAAATTTGACCTGGAGCTCCGCCGGGACGGGCAGACCGTCAAGCTCTCCCAATTCCCGATGAAAAAGCAGACCTTTACGGTAGATGGCCAGGAGGTCGAGCTCTACGGGATGCAGTTTGCCACGGAGAAAAAAACGGCGGGGGGCCTTTTGAAAATGGCCTGGAACAACAGCCTGTATTTTGTCCAGCTGGTGAAGCTGGGCCTGCACGATCTGGTGACCGGTGCGGTGGGCCTGAAGGATATGAGCGGCCCTGTCGGTATCGTCAAGATCATCTCTGACACGGGCAACGCCGCCAAATCCGTCTCCGACGGGGTCAGCAATGTGCTGTACCTGGGGGCGTTCATCGCCATCAACCTGGCGGTCATGAATCTGCTGCCCCTTCCGGCGCTGGACGGCGGCCGCATCGTCTGCCTGCTGCTGACGGCTATTATTGAAGGTATCAGCCGGAAGAAGCTGAACCCCAAGTACGAGGGCTATGTCCACACGGCGGGCATGGTGCTGCTGCTGGCGCTGATGCTGTTTATCACGTTCCATGACGTATTTGTACTCTTCACAGGAGGCTCCACATGACAAAGAGAATCCACGTGGGCGGCGTCGCCATTGGCGGCGGCGCCCCAGTCTCCATTCAATCCATGCTCAACACGAAGACGACGGACGTCCCCGCCTGCCTGGCCCAGCTGCGGGCCCTGGCGGCGGCTGGGTGCCAGATCGCCCGCCTGGCCATCCCCGATGCGGCGGCGGCAGCTGCTTTCCGGCACATTTGCGACGCTTCGCCGCTGCCCCTGGTAGCGGATATCCATTTTGACTACCGCCTTGCCATCGCCGCGGCGGAGGCAGGGGCGGCCAAGATTCGTATTAACCCCGGCAATATCGGCGGCGAGGACCGGGTCCGCGCCGTCGTCGACTGCTGCCGGATGCATAAGATCCCCATCCGCATCGGCGTCAACGGCGGCAGCCTGGAGCGCCGTCTGCTGGAAAAATACGGCCACGTCACGGCGGAGGCTTTGGTCGAGAGCGCGTTTTCCCATCTGGCGCTGCTGGAGAAATTCGGGTTTTATGATACGTGCGTTTCCATGAAATCCTCCAATGTTCCCATGATGATGGCGGCCTACCGCAGCTTTGCCGCCCAGTCCGACTATCCTCTCCACGTCGGCGTGACGGAGACGGGGACCCCGGCGCAGGGCGTCCTGAAATCCGCCATCGGCATCGGCGGACTGCTGTGCCTGGGCATCGGCGATACGATCCGCGTCTCCCTGACGGCAGATCCGGTGCAGGAGGTCATCGCCGCCAAGCGCATTCTCAAGGCGGCGGGTCTGCGCCGCACAGGCGTCAATCTCATCGCCTGCCCAACTTGCGGCCGGACCAGCATCGACCTGATCGGCCTGGCAAACCAGGTCGAGCAGGCCCTGGCCGACTGTGAAAAGGAGATCACCGTAGCCGTCATGGGCTGCGTGGTCAATGGGCCGGGGGAGGCCCGGGAGGCGGACGTCGGCATCGCCGGGGGCGATGGCTGCGGCGTGCTGTTTGTGAAGGGTGAGCTGAAAGAGCGCCTGCCCTATGACCAGCTCCTCCCGGCGCTGCTGGCGTATATCGACAAGCTGTGAGGCGACTGCGTATGGATGTAACATTTCAGACCCTTTTCCCCCAATTCACCCCGCCGGCCACCCTGGCGGACGCCCCGGTGCAGCATGTCGACCTGCACCCGGCCCAGCGCCGGGTCTGCATCGAGCTGACACCGGGCAGTTATCTGCCCACCCGAGAGCTGGACGACGCGGCGAACGCCATCGCCACGCTTTACGATCTGCACCGGGTGGAGTTTACCTGCCGCTATGCCCCAGAGTCTCTTTCACAGATGGATTTTTTTGACCTGGGCAGAATTTTTATCCAGCATAACCCCCTGGCCGCCGGTGCGCTGGCCGGGGCAGCTTGGCATCTTGAGGGCGAGACGCTGCACGTCGGCCTCGTCGCCAACGGCATTGCCTATCTCGAGCCCGGCATCCCGGCGGTCCGGCAGTTTATCGCCGACCGGTTTGGCCGCCAGGTCGAGATCCAGATCGACGCCCACCAGGAGCTGGAGGGCCAGGCCCTGTTTGACGCCACTGCCGCCCTGCGCCAAAAGGCGATGACCGAGCAGCCCCAGCCCGTCGTCAAGGCGAGCGCGCCAGGGAAGGCGGCCCGGGCGGCCCGGCCAACAGCGGCGGATATGATCTTCGGCAAGCCCTTCTCCGGCAAGGCCCTGCCCATGAAGGACCTGGAGCAGGATATGTATAAGGTCGTCGTGGAAGGGGAGGTCACCGTCATTAACCACCGGGAGCTGAAAAAGCGCGGCGCGTGGATCATCAGCTTCGATATGACGGACCACACCGGCTCGGCCCGTATCCACTGCTTCATGGAGGCGGCCCAGGCCAAGCCGATCTTAGAGGGCGTCCAGGGTCCCAACGCAAAGAAAAAGAAGCCCGGCTCCTGGCTCCGGGTCCACGGGAAGGTGACGGTCAACCGCTACGACGGTGAGCTGGTCATCGAGCCCTTCGGCATTATGAAGGGCAAGCGGCCCGAACGGCAGGACACGGCCCCCGTCAAACGGGTGGAGCTGCATTTACATACGAACATGTCCTCCATGGACGCCCTGACGGATACGACCCTGGCCGTGCGCCAGGCCGCCGCCTGGGGCATGCCCGCCATCGGCATCACGGACCACGGCGTTGCCCAGGCCTACCCCGACGCGATGCACACCGTCGAGGGCGGCTGCACCGTCGCCGGGACGGACCAGCCGATGAAGATCCTCTACGGCTGCGAGGGATATTATGTCAACGACGTGGACGACCGCGTCGTCGTCCACGGTGTGCGGGACCTGCCGCTGCGGGGGGACTTCGTCGCCTTCGATCTGGAGACGACGGGCCTTTCCAGCCGCACCGAGCGCATCACCGAGATCGGCGCCGTCATCTTCCGGGACGGCCAGCCCTGCGAGCGGTTCCAGACCTTTGTGAACCCCCACCGCCGCCTGAGCCAGAAGATTGTCGATCTCACCGGCATCACCGATGCCATGCTGCGCGACGCGCCGGAGATCGAGCAGGTGCTGCCGGAATTTCTGCAGTTCTGCGGTGACCTGCCCCTGTGCGCCCACAATGCGGATTTTGACGTCGGCTTTATCCAGGCCGCCTGCCAGCGGCAGGGGATCACCTACGCGCCGACGTATTTCGACACCCTGATCCTGGCGCAGAATCTGCTGCCGAATCTGGGCAAATACAAGCTCAATCTCGTCGCTGATGCCCTGAGCCTGCCGGATTTCCAGCACCACCGGGCCTCCGACGACGCCGTCACCTGCGGCTATCTCCTGGCCCGCTTTCTTCCCATGCTGGAGGAGCGGGGCATCACCCGGGTGCCGGAGATCAACCCCCTAATGGCCCAGCTGCGCTCCGGCGGCCGCCTGGACGGGCGGCACACCCGCCATATTCTCCTTTTTGCCAAGAACCAGACGGGCCTGCGGAACCTCTATCATCTGATCAGCCTCAGCAACCTGGAATATTTCAAGCGGGTGCCCCGGATGCCCAAGTCCCAGCTCCTGCGCTACCGAGAGGGGCTCATCATCGGCTCGGCCTGCGAGGCCGGGGAGCTGTTCCAGGCCGTCGTCGCCCACAAGAGCGATGCGGAGCTGGAGCGTATTGCGTCGTTCTACGATTTCTTGGAGATCCAGCCCCTGTGCAACAACCGCTTTATGTTAACCAAGGGCCTGGCCCAGGATGAAGAAGAGTTGCGGGAATTCAACCGCACCATCGTCCGCCTGGGGAAAAAGCTGGGCAAGCCCGTCGTTGCCACCGGTGACGTCCATTTCCTCAACCCGGAGGATGAGATCTTCCGCCACATCCTGCTGGCGACCAAGGGCTTTGACGACGCGGACAAGTCCCTGCCCCTCTACCTGCGCTCGACGGACGAGATGCTCCGGGAGTTTGCCTATCTTGGGGAGGAGACGGCGTACGAGGTCGTTGTCAAGAACACGAACCTCATCGCCGATATGTGCGATACCGTCCGCCCCGTGCCGCATAACCTGTTCGCCCCCGCCATTGAAAACTCGGTGGAGGACCTCAAAAGCCTCGTCTACGGCAAGCTACACCGGCTCTACGGCGAAAACCCGCCGGAGCTCATCACCCGGCGCGTCGAGACGGAGCTGCACGATATCATCAACTGTCACTACGACGTCATCTATATGTCCGCCCAGAAGTTGGTGCAGAATTCCCTGGAGCACGGCTACCTCGTCGGCTCCCGTGGCTCGGTTGGCTCGTCCATCGTGGCGTATCTTTCGGGCATCACGGAGGTCAACTCCTTCCCGCCCCACTACCGCTGCACGAATCCAGACTGCAAATTCACGACCTTTGACGTCACCTCCATCACCGCCCTCGACGAAGCGGACCCGAAGAAACGGGAGGACGCCATCCGGGCCAAGCACGATGCCGCCTGCGGCGCGGACCTGCCCGATGCCGTCTGCCCCAAGTGCGGGGCCAAGTTTGCCAAGGAGGGATTCAACATCCCCTTCGAGACCTTCCTGGGCTTCGGCGGCGACAAGGTCCCGGATATCGACCTCAACTTCTCCGGAGAATACCAGGCCCAGGCCCACGCCTACTGTGTCCAGATGTTCGGCGCCAGCCACGTCTTCCGGGCCGGGACCATCGGTACCGTCGCGGAAAAGACGGCCTTCGGCTATGTCAAAAAATACCTGGCCGAGCGTGACCTGATCGTCAGCCGCGCCGAGGAGCAGCGGCTGGCCCTGGGCTGCGTCGGCGTCAAGCGGACGACGGGCCAGCACCCCGGCGGCCTGGTCGTCATCCCCCAGGAAAACGAGATCTGGGACTTCTGCCCCGTCCAGCACCCGGCGGATGACACCAGCACCGATACCATCACGACGCATTTTGAATACCACTGCATGGAGGAGAACCTTCTGAAGCTGGATATGCTGGGCCACGATGACCCGACGATGATCCGCATGCTGGAGGATATGACCGACCGTGACGCCAAGACCATCCCCCTGGACGACCCGGAGACCATGGCAATCTTCACGACCTCCAAGGGCCTGGGCTTTGAGGACGACCCGATTCTGGGCCCCGTCGGCTCCTGCGGCATCCCGGAGTTTGGCACCGGCTTCACCCGGGGCATGCTCCAGGAGACCCAGCCCAAGGCGTTTGATACCCTCATCCGCCTGTCCGGCTTCTCCCACGGGACGGACGTCTGGCTGGGCAACGCGCGGGACCTGATCCTTTCGAAAACGGCGACCGTCGGCCAGGCCATCGGCTGCCGCGACGATATCATGCTCTATCTCATCCAGTGCGGTATGCCCGAGAAGCGGTCGTTCAAGATTATGGAGGCCGTCCGAAAGGGACGCGGCCTGCCAGAGGGCGCTGAGCAGGAGATGATCGACGCCGGTGTCCCCGCCTGGTACATCGGCTCCTGCAAGAAGATCAAGTATCTCTTCCCCAAGGCCCACGCCGTGGCCTATGTTATGATGGCCTTCCGCATCGCCTGGTACAAGGTCCATGAGCCCCTGGCGTTCTACGCGGCGTATTTCTACCGCCGCAGCCAGAAGGGCAATTTTGACGCCGCCCTTATGACCCAGGGCAAGGAGCTCGTCGTCGATACGATCAAGTCCATCAAAGCAAATCCCGACGCCTCCGCCAAGGACGACGACCTTCTGACGACTCTGGAGGTCTGCTATGAATTTTACCTGCGGGGCTTCACCTTTGCCCCCATCAGCCTGACCGAGTCCCACGCGACGAAATTCCTCATCAAGGACGGCCAACTGCTGCCGCCGTTCATCGCCGTGGGGGGCCTGGGTGAGACGGCAGCCTGGGATATCCTCGCCGGCCGGGAGGGCCGGGAGTTTATCTCCATCGAGGAGTTTGCCGCCGCGTGCCCGAAGGTCTCGCAGACGCATATCGAAAACCTCCGCGCCGCCGGCGCCTTTGGCGACCTCCCCGACACCAGCCAAGTCAGCCTCTTCTGACTCTCCGCCCCCCCAGCACTCCGCCCCCCAGCGCTCCGCGCTGCGCCCTTGTGGTGCGCTGCACCGAAGGGACGCAGAGAACCAGGTGTGCTGCACCAGGCTAAAGGCTCCCCTGAAAGGGGAGCTGTCATGGCGCAGCCATGACTGAGGGGTTTCTCCTGCAAGCTTGCACCGCCTCCTCTTGCGGCGCGCCAGGTCAAAGGATCTCTTGTGTATGGGTGAGACGCCAAGAGCGCAAGCGTAGCGCAACGCGATTGGCGAATAAGCGAGAGTCAAACTCTCCGATTTTGTTCCTCGAGCTTATACAGCGTAGTCGAACCCATGCAGCGCGAAGGGAGCTGGCTCGGCGAAGCCGAGACTGAGGGATTGCCCCACCGCAATAACACATTCGTAGGCAGAGCGTTATTGCTACAGGTTAAAAGCTAAATATGAAGGCTTTTATTTCTTAATATCTACCATTCAAACATGCTAGCGCCCTCCGGGGGCTCCATTCTTTCTGCTACCGAGAAGAAAGAATAGAGGAAGAAAGACGCCGCCAAGGGCGGGGGCAGCCCCCGCCCTTGAAACCCACCCGCTGTCTACGACGTCGGGACAGCAGCCGCACACTGTACAGGCTACCAGGCAGATTTGTAACTGCATCCGTGTCTTGTGAGTCGGTGAGCAAACCGCTTGCCGCTTCGCTGTAGCTTACACACTGCCCCGGTGACTTGGGGGATGGCGTGGTCGGAACCTGCAGCATCGAACGATGGTCACGCTGCGCGCAGGCGCGTGCAGCGGTGCAGTTCGGGGCAGCGACCCTGTGGCGCACACGACAAATCCACAAACCCAGCGCGAGAGCGCAAGAAACCATTCATCGCCATGCCGCGGTTTCGCGGCGGAAAGGAGCGCCTATGCAGCCGCTTGCGAAGCAATTTCATATCCACTGTGTGGCCGGGGACGTCGGCCGCTATGTCATCCTGCCCGGCGACCCGGGGCGCTGCGCGGCCATTGCCGCGCTGTTTGACGATGCCCACCACGTTGCCCAGAACCGGGAGTTTAATATTTATACCGGGACGCTCCTGGGCGAGCGCGTCAGCGTCTGCTCCACCGGCATCGGCGGGCCCTCCGCCGTCATCGCCATGGAGGAGCTGCATCAGATCGGCGCGGATACCTTCCTGCGCACCGGCACCTGCGGCGGCATTGACTTAGACGTCCGCTCCGGGGATATCGTCGTTGCCACCGGGGCCATCCGCTATGAGCACACGTCTCAGGAGTACGCCCCTCTGGAATACCCCGCCGTGCCGGACCTGGACCTGACCCTCGCCCTGCGGGACGCGGCCCTGGCCATGGGCAAGACAGTCCACACCGGCGTCGTCCACTGCAAGGACTCGTTCTACGGCCAGCACAGCCCGGAAAAATCCCCTATGGCCGCCGAGCTGCAGGAAAAATGGCGCATCTGGAAGCGCCTGGGGGTCAAGGCGTCGGAGATGGAGTCTGCGGCCCTGTTCGTCGCCGCCGACGCGCTGGGCTGCCGCTGCGGCAGCTGCTTCCATGTCATCTGGAACCAGGAACGGGAGCTTGCCGGTCTGGACCAGGACATGAGCGAGGATACCTCCGCCGCCGTCCGCGTCGCCGTCGACGCCCTCCGGCGCATCATTATCCAGGACCGCGCCCGGGCAAAGAAATGACCCCGCCGCGCCGCCCGGACAGGGCAGCGCAGCAGGGTGCAATTTCCCTCAAACGCGAGCCCAGCGAAGCGGTAAGCGAGAGTCAAAATCTCTGATTTTGCTCCTCGAGCTTATACAGCGTTGTCGCGTTTGAGAGCTTGTCAAAAATACTTTTTTGACAAGCTTAATATGTAGGGCAGATCGCTGCATCTTGCGTCAATCCGCCCTGTTTTTTGGCTGCTGTCGTTGTACAAGGGAGCAAACCTGGTTCGCACCGGCCACGTTCGCGCTCGTGCGGTACGCTTGACACAAATCGCGCCCTCCGGCGCGGCGGCATTCTGCCTGCGTGAACTGTGCGCATCGGCCCCGGCGGCATGTATGCGGCTTTTGTGTCCAAAGCTAGTATGTCTCGTCTGCCGCCCGATACCCTGGTATTTTTTGGAAGCTTTTGCATATCCTAGCCCCGAAGGAGGCCTTGTCCATTGCTGCAATGTATCATCATCGCCCTGGCGATCTTTCTGCTGCTGAAGATCATCTCGCTGCCCATCCGGCTCATCTGGAAGCTGGCGATCAATACGGCCTGTGGCTTTGCCTGCCTGGTGGCGGTGAACCTGCTAGCTACGTATACCGGTGTCCTGTTTGACCTCAACCTCGTCACCGCTGCCATCGTCGGCTTCCTCGGCCTGCCGGGGATCGTGCTGCTGTTCGTGCTGCACTTTTTTCTAAAATAATAAGACGCCAAAACGCCGCTCCCGGCATAACTTCTGTGCCCGGGGCGGCGTCTTGAGCTTGTCAAAAAAGAATTTTTGACAAGCTCTCAAACGCGACCCGCTTCGCTGGGCTCGCGTTTGAAGGGGATTGCACCCTGCTGCGCGCATAATTTTCACGCCGTTGGCGTGAAAATTCCACACTTGCAGGGCGAGAAGTATTTTTCCCGACGTACACGCCGCCGGAAAAAATGATTTTGACTCTATTTGCGCCGTGCGCGGCGCAAACTCTGCGAGGCTTTATTACAGTCTGAACCGCCCTAGGCATCGCCTGGGGCGGTTCACAAATCATGCAAAAGACATTGCTGGTTACGGCGTTTTCGTATCGCTGCCGGTGTCATCGGCATTGCCCGCATCTCCGGTGTTGCCCGCGTCGCTGGACGTTGCGCTGCGGTCGCCGGACGCTGTGCCAGTGCCGCCGGTGCTGCCAGCATCGCCGGACGCGGCGCTGCCGCCGGCGCAGGTCACGGTGCAGGTGGCGCTGTATTGGCCGCAGGTGACGGTGATTATTGCCTCGCCGGGGGCGATGGCGGTGATCTTGCCGGACGTGTCGACCGTCGCGACGGTCTCATCGCTGCTGGCGTAGGCGATGGCGTCCGTCGTGTCTGCCGGGGTGGTGCTGACGGTCAGGTAGTAGGTGTCGCCCACCTCATGGAGGGAGACGGTATCGCTGGAGAGATACAGCCCCGCACAGGCGACGTTACCGTCCTGTGCTGGAGAGCCAATCAAAAATTCATACGCGATAAACGCGCCGAAGACCAGCAGCAAAACAGAAAGCAGCACCGCAATGGCGACCTTCCAGCCCGGCTCCGGGTCCGCCTTGGGGGGCTTTTGCTTTTTCTGCTTCTTCTTTTTTCCAGCCGCGGCGGCCGCCTCAAGCTCTGCCGCAGAAAAGACCTGGGTCTCGTCCAGGTCTGCCTGGTAGGGGGTATCGCACAGGGGGCAGACATCGCGATTTTCGTCGAATACTGTCCCGCAGATCTCGCAAACTCGTTTTTTCGCCATACTTACGCTCCACGATCCTTGCCGCCGTTTGCGGCGGGAAATGCCCCGCGGACCCAGCATATCCGGACTGCGCGCGGGGAAATATTTTATCTATCATACCATTTTTTTCGACAGAAAACAACACAAGGATTGCTTTTTTTTCAAAAATAGCGTATGATAATATCGGAAAATTGTTATAGGAGGTGATGGATACGGCAGAATTGAAGCTTGTCTCCCCATTACTGGATGGGATGACCGTCCTCGAATGCCTCAACAGCGCCGGTGGCTTTACCTGCTACCTGCTTGAGCGCACCGAGACGAAGGAAAAATTTGTACTCAAGCACATCTGCATCCCAGAGTCGGACGCGGGCGTCGAGGCGATGATTCTCTCCGGCGCGCTGCACGACCGGGAGGAGGCCAAAGCATATTACCGCGACGTCGCCCAGGCCCAGGCCATCGAGGTCCGCAACTGGCAGAAGCTCAGCGGGCTGGAGAATCTCTCTTTGTTCACCGGCTTCCAGCTGGTCGAGCGGGAGGAGGGGGCCATCGGGTACGACTTTTACCTTCTGGCGCCGTACCGCACGTCGCTGCACGCTTATCTGCAGTCGAACGCGATGACGCACCTGCAGGCGCTGAATCTGGGCATCGACCTCTGCAACGCCCTGGCCGGGATCCGGCAGGCCGGGTATATTCATCAGGATCTGAAGCCGGAAAATATTTTTGTGGATGAAAACGGCCGTTTTTCCATCGGCGACCTGGGCCTGGCTCCCTTGGAGGACCTGACCGTCGCCGCCCTGCCGGAGCACTACAGCAGCTGCTACAGCGCCCCGGAGCTGGCGGATATCATGGCCAATCTGAACGACACCGTCGATCTTTACAGCGTCGGGATGATCCTCTACCACCTCTTCAACGGCAATCACGCCCCCTTTGAGGAGGACGGCAAGCCGATGCAGGAGGCGGACGCCCTGCGCCTGCAGGGCAAGGCGCTCCCCGCGCCCCAGTATGCCGACTACGAGCTGGCGGAGATCCTCTGCAAGGCCTGCGCGTTCCGTCCGGCGGACCGGTTCGATTGCCCGAATGCCCTGCGCCAGGCGCTGATGGTCTATATGCAGAAGAATGCCGTCTCCGACGAGCTGATCGTCTCGCCCATCGACATCGGCGAGACCATCGACCCGGAGGACCCTGGTGACAGCGCCACCGAGGAACTGCCCGAGAAGACGGCAGAGCCCGCCGCTGCGGAACCGGAAGATTCCGAAGAAGCCCCGGCAGAACCGGAGGCAGCTCCGGCAGAACTGGCAGCGCCGGAGGAAGATGCGGCAGGGTCAGAAAAACCTGCAGAAGCCCCAGCAGAGCCCAACGACGCGCCGGACGCTGCCGCGGAAGAAGCAGCGCCCGCTCCGGTCGCACCGCCTGCGGCGGAACAGACGGCCGATACACCGGACGCCGCCCCAGAGACGGACGAGACCGCCGCACTGGATGCAGCGGCCCTGGCAGCAGCGCCAGAAGCCGTGCCTACAGAAGCAGAAGCGCCGGAGACGGCGGCAGAGTCGAATGCGGAGCCGGAACCGGCAACAGAACCGGCTACGGAAGCCGCGCCCGCCCCGGCGGAAGAAACAAAGGCCCCGGAAAAGGCTCCGGATGAGATGCCGGGCACTCCTGCCGCGGAACCCACCCCGGACACCTCAAAGAAAAAGCGTCGCGCCCGCCGCACCCGGAAGGCGCCCGTGCCCGAGACGCAGGACGAGACCCCGCCCATCACGGCGGAGTCCAGCCTGGACGATATCCTCGCCGATGCCAACCGCATTCTGGACGGCGAACCCGCCCAGGAGCGCGCCTCGGCGGCCCGGTCCAAGGCAGAAAAAGCGGAGGACCCGGAGGCAATCCTGCCCCGCCGCCGCAAGAAAAAGCAGCCCACCCCGTCCGATGGGGAGGAGGCCCCCGGCAAAAAGCGTCGGACCGGCCTGCGGGTGTGCATCACGCTGCTGGTCCTGGCTATTTTAGCCGCTGGTGCGTGGTTTGGCTATACGCATTGGTATCACGTCGTCCTGTCTAACCTGAAAACGGAGACGGGCGGGGACTATATCGCCGTCACCTTTACCAGCAGTATCAAAGACGCGCCGCTGGCGGCGACGTGTAAGGATTCCTACGGCAACGCCTATACCGGCCAGATGAACGGCAGCACCGTCATCTTCCGGGACCTGGCGCCGGGGACGCTGTATTATGTCACCTTCTCTGTGGAAAAGCCCCGCGCCCTGGCTGGGGAGACGGAGATCAATGTCACGACGAACGAGGCCGTGCAGGTCGATTCCTTCACCGCCGCCGCCGGGACGGTCAGTACCAGCGTCAATCTGAACGTCGCCGTCACCGGGCAGGCTCCGGCCTCCTGGACGGTCGAGTATGCCGACGTGAGCGGCCAGACTAAGCAGGCCACCTTCGAGGGCCACAGCACGACAGTGCAGGGCCTGACCCTGGGCCATACCTATACGTTCACCCTCGTCCCGCCGTCCGGCAGCAGCATCGTCGGCCAGACCAGCGTGACCTATGAAGCCGCTGCCCGCATCCAGGCCGCCGGGCTTCACGTCGCTGCCATGACGGACGACAGCGTGACCGTCGCTTGGCTCAGCCTGGGCGATGCCCCGGCCAGCTGGCATATCGCCGCCTCCGGACCCGACTACGCACAGGAGACGGATGTGACAGACACCACCGCCACCTTCACCGGCGTCCGCCGGGATGCGGCCTATACCTTCACCCTGACGGCAGACGGCCTAGATGCGCCCATCACCCTGGCGCTGCCCGCCAACGCGCCGACGGTTACCTCGTTCACCGCGGTCGCCAGCGGCGCTGGAGCTATCCAGGCCCAGTGGGAATATGACGGCGAAATGGCCGATGGCTGGCAGGTCGAATACACCGCCAGCGGCAGCGACGCCCTGCTTTCGACGGCGAAAACGGCCCAACAGGTCGTGACACTCCAGCAGGTTGCTCCCAATTGCAGCTACATTGTTCGGCTCCTGGGCCCCGATGGCGGTGCCCTCATCGGCCCGACCGTCACCCAGGTCCAGACGCCCGCCGCGGAAAACTATACCGGCCACGGCTTCACCGCCGGGTCCGCGCAGCTGGAGACCTACCCGGCCGCGTCCGGCGCGACCTTCACCCTGCAGGACCTGGGCGAGGCCCAGACAGAATTTGTCCTGGGCGATGCCCTGTGCCTGGCCATGCACGCCCCGGAGGGCTTCGATGCGACAGACACCGCTCCGGTGACGGAGGGCGATGCTGGTGATGCAGACGGCGACACCCCCGCCGCCCCGGCGGAGACGCTCATCACTGTCGTCCTGCGGAATCAGAGCGGCCAGGTCGCCGATCTCATCCCGGCCGCTGGCCTGTGGAGCACTCTGTGGCAGGACGGCGTCTATCTCCTGGCCCTGCCCCGCAGCCCCAGTGCCGCCGGTAGCTACCAGCTGGAAGTCTATTTTGACAGCCAGCTTGCCGCCCAATGCGATTTTACCGTCCTGCAAAAAGGATAAAGCTGGTCAAATGACAAAAATAGTCCCATGGGAGCCAGCTGAACAGAACCAGTAAAACAGGACAATAGACAAAACCCCCCTGATGTAGGATAATAAGTACATCAGGGGGGATTCATTATGAGCAAACGAAGATACACCAACATGCAGGTTCTACTACCGACCATAGAAAAGATGTTAGAATCCGGGAGGAGCCACAGGGAAATCAAAGCGGAGCTTGGCTTGGAGGGAGACCGTCCGGTTCACAATCTGCTGAAGCGGCAGCGCAAACCGCCTTCTGGCGGTCGGCGGGAGTCCGCCGTGAAGCTCGGTGC
>CAUBIP010000035.1 GCA_958436045.1 uncultured Oscillospiraceae bacterium
GAGAAAAGCATGGACCAGACAGAATTGGAGCGGGCCATTGAGGCCATATTATTTGCAGCCGGGGAGGCAGTCCCCGCGGCGCGGCTTGCCCTGGCGACGGAGCAGCCGCTGGACGAGGTCGAGCAGGCGGCAAAGCGGCTGATGGACCGGCTGGCCTTTGCGCGCCACGGCATCCGCATCGTCAAGCTGGAGAATGCCTATCAGATGTGCTCCGCCGGGGCATATTCGAGCTATATCACAAAAGCGCTGGAGACGCGCAAGCCCCCGAAGCTCTCAGCTTCCCAGCTGGAGACGCTGACGATCATCGCCTATTATCAGCCCGCAACCCGGGCTTATGTCGACCAGATTCGCGGGGTGGACAGCTCCTATTCCGTCGGCGCGCTGCTGACCAAGGGGCTGATCGAGGAGTGCGGCAGGCTGAATGTGCCCGGCCGCCCGATCCTGTACCAGACAACACCGGATTTCCTGCGGACCTTCGGGCTGGAGAGCCTGGCGGAGCTGCCGGAGATCGAGAAGATCAAATTCGGCAAGCCGCAGCTCCCGCCGGAAGGCCAGGACGCGGCGCAGCCTGCCGCTGTGCCGGATGCCGCACCCGCGGCGCCCACGGCATGACGGCCCTGATCGTCCTGGGCGCGGTGGCGGCGTTTTTCGCCCTGCTGTTGCTTTTACCGGTGGGGGCGGATGTCGCCTTTGACGAAGGCGGCCCGCAGGTCGCCCTGCGCCTGGGCCCGGTGCGGCTGCGGGTCCTGCCTGCAAAGCCGAAAAAGGCCGGGGGGAAGAAGAAAGCGGAACGCAGCGCTTCCAAGCAGAAAAAGGCGCGCAAAAAGCCTGCTGTGGCAGCGGCGCATCGGGCCGGTGGGAGGCTCGAGGATTTCAGGCCGTTTGTCCGGCTGGGGCTCTCGTTTCTCGGCGCGCTGCGGCGGCGCTTGCTGGTCAAGCGGCTGGAGCTGACCATCACCTTTGACGGGGAGGACCCGGCGAAGACAGCCATTCGCTATGGTCAGGCCCAGGCCGTCGCCCATGCGCTGCTGCCGCAGCTGGGGCAGGCCTTCCGCATTCGCCGCCAGGCGGTGGCGCTGGAATGCGCCTTCACCGGCGGATTGCTGCGTGTTACCTGCTTTTTGCAGGTGCGGCTGCTGGTCCTGGATGTTCTGGCCCTGGCGCTGCGCTATGGGCTGCGGGCGTACCGCATCTATCGCAGCCAGACTGCCCCGGAAAGCGCTGCGGCAGACGGCGGGGAAGCGGAGGCGTAACCTTAGTATCATTATAATACAAAAAAGATAGACGGCCGCGCCGGTCCGGCGCAGACGCAGAAAGGCGGTAATAGCATGAGTCATCCTCTGGGAAATATGATGGACACGACCATGAGCAAAATCCGGGATATGATCGGCGCCAACGCCATCATCGGCGACCCGATCCAGACGCCGGAGGGCGTGACGATCCTGCCAATCTCGAAGGTTTCCTTCGGCTTTGCCGGCGGCGGGTCGGATTTTGTCCCGAAGAATCTGGCGGCGAACCGGGAGAGTCCCTTCGGCGGCGGCTCCGGCGCAGGCGTGACGATCACACCCATCGCGTTTTTAATTATTAAGGGCGAGCAGGTGCGGATGATGCCCATTGCCGTTCCGGCTAATTCGACGGCGGACCGCATCGTCGAGCAGCTGCCGGAGCTGCTGGACAAGCTCGGCGATTTCCTGGACGGCCGGAAAAAGCCGCAGGAACCGGCGGAATAATTGCGCTTTTCGCCGGAGATACTATCGCCGGTGATGAAACATGCAAGAAAAAATCGGATCAACGCGCAAACTGCGAAGCGTGATAGCCGCGGCGCTGGCATTTGCCTGCCTTGCGGCGCTGCTGCCCGGCAGAGCGCAGGCGGCGCCGGACCTTTCGGCGCGCAGCGCCGTTCTGCTGGACTGCGCCACCGGACGCGTCCTCTATGAAAAGGATGCCGGGGCGCGGCGCCTGATTGCCAGCACGACGAAGATTATGACGGGCCTGCTCATCACAGAGCGCTGCCCGCTGGGCGAAGCGGTGACGATTCCCGCCGCTGCCTGCGGCATCGAAGGGTCGTCGCTGTATCTGAAGCCTGGCGAGGTGCTGACGGTGGAGCAGCTGCTCTACGGCCTGCTGCTGCAATCCGGCAACGATGCCGCCGTGGCGCTGGCGCTGCACTGCAGCGGCTCTGTCCCCGCCTTCGTGGCGGAGATGAATCGCCGCGCGGCGGCCCTGGGCCTGCGAGATACGCACTTTGCCAACCCCAACGGCTTGGACGACGACGGGAACTACGCCACCGCCCGGGACCTGGCTTCTCTTGCGGCCTATGCCATGAAGCAGCCCGCGTTTGCCCGCATTGCCGCGACGAAGACAGCGAGCATCCCCGGCCGCAGCCTTCGCAACCACAATAAGCTCCTCTGGCGCTATGACGGCGCGGACGGGGTCAAGACCGGTTACACAAAGGCGGCGGGGCGCATTTTGGTCAGCAGCGCGGTCCGCGGCGGGCGGCGACTCGTCGCCGTGACGATCAACGCGCCGGACGACTGGCGCGACCATGAAAAACTCCTGGATGACGCCTTCGGCAAGTTTGTGGAGAAGACGCTCCTGGCGGAGGGGCAGATGGTCTGCGAGCTGCCGGTGGCAGGCGGGGCGCAGACATATTGCGACCTGCTGGCGGCCGAGACCTGTACGTTCCCCGTGGCGGAGTCGGAGCGCGTCAGCTTCCGCATCCTCGCGCCGGATTTTCTCTACGCGCCGGTCAAGGCGGGGCAGCTCGTCGCAACGGCGGAGGTCTTGCTGGACGGCCATCCAGTGGCATCCTGCCCGCTGCGGGCAAAGGAAGAGATCAAGATCGCCCAGAAAGAGCGCCGCTCCTTCTGGCAGAAATTATGGAACGGATAGGATGCATTGAATCAACCATGCAGGAAAGACTTCAAAAGCTGATCGCAGGCCGCGGCCTGGCCTCCCGCCGCCAGGCGGAGCAGTGGATCGCCTCCGGGCGCGTGCTTGTCAACGGCGCACCGGCCCGGCTGGGCGACACGGCGGACCCGGCGCGCGATACGATTACCGTCGACGGCGCGCCGCTGGCGGCAGCGCCAGCGCCTGTCTATGTGATGCTCCACAAGCCCCGGGGCTATGTCACGACGCTGCGCGACGAGCGGGGGCGGAAAACGGTGCAGGATTTGCTGCACGACTGTCCGGTGCGGGTTCACCCGGTGGGCCGCCTGGACCAGTACTCCGAGGGCCTGCTGCTGCTGACGAACGACGGCGCGCTGACCCAACGGCTGACGCATCCGTCGCACCGGGTGGATAAGACCTATCTCGTCTGGGTCACGGGCTTTTCCCCCGGCGCACTGGAGGCGCTGGCGCGGCCCATTGTGCTCGATGGGAGAAAAATTGCAAAACCCGCGGTCCGCTGCCTGTGGCAGCGGGACGGGGCGGCGCAGCTGGAGATTACGATCCATGAGGGCCGCAACCGGCAGATCCGCCGGATGTGCCAGGCGGCACAGCTGCACGCAAACCGGCTCAAGCGCATCCGCGAGGGCGCGCTGGCTCTGGGGGACCTGCCGGTGGGTGCGTGGCGTTACTTAACGGCGGAGGAAGCCGAAAAGCTAAAAAAAGTGTAAAAAAATTTTGCAGGATGCGCGATTGCATCTTGCAAAATTTTTTCATTTTTTGTATGATAGCAAGTGTTTTAGAGAAGTCTTGTTTGCGCCATCGGAGGGAATTATGGTTGCCGATATTTTAACGGTTATTCAGAGCAGAATGTCAAAATTTTCCAAGGGGCAGAAATTGATTGCCAAGTATATCCTGTCCGCCTACGACAAGGCGGCGTTTATGACGGCCAGTAAGCTGGGCGGCGTCGTCCAGGTCTCGGAGTCCACGGTGGTGCGGTTTGCCGTGGGCCTGGGGTACGACGGCTATCCGGAGATGCAGAAGGCCCTGCAGGAGATGATCCTGAACCGGCTGACCTCCGTGCAGCGCATGGAAGTCACCAACGACCGCATCGGCGATCGGGATGTGCTGTCCATGGTCCTGCAGGCGGATATTGATAAGATCCGCCAGACCAACGAGCTGGCCGACCGGCAGACCTTTGCCGCGGCGGTCAATACGATCCTGAATGCCGCGCATATTTATATCATTGGCGTGCGCTCCTCCGCGCCGTTGGCGAATTTCCTGGGCTTTTACTACGGCTATATGTTTGATAATGTCTGCGTCGTCAACAACGCCGGGGTGGGCGATCTCTTTGAGCGCCTCATCCGGATCACGCCGGAGGATGTCGTCATCGGCATCAGCTTCCCCCGGTACTCGACCTCGACGACGAAGGCAGTCCAATTCTGCCGGGACGTCGGCGCGAGGGTCATTGCGCTGACGGATTATGCCGATTCCCCCGTGGGCCGCTGCGCGGACCATGTGCTGGTGGCCAAGAGCGATATGGTCTCTCTGGTGGATTCCCTCGTCGCACCCTTGAGCCTGATCAATGCGCTGATCGTCGCCACGGCGCAGCGCCGGGAGGGGGAGCTCTCCCATACCTTTGCAGAGCTGGAGCGGATTTGGGATAAATATGAAGTCTACGAGCGAGCAATCAATGAAAAGCCAGTCGGCGCGGTTTGACTGCGTGGTCATCGGCGGCGGGGCGGCGGGGATGTTTGCCGCCATCACAGCCGCGGCGGGCGGCCTGCGTGTGGCGCTGCTGGAGCCCAATGAGCGGCTGGGCAAAAAGCTGGGGATCACCGGCAAGGGCCGCTGTAATGTGACAAATCGCTGCACGCCGGCGGAGGCGCTGCAGCAGATTCCCCGGGGCGGCCGCTTTTTGATGAGCGCGCTGCACCGCTTCACGCCGGAAGATACGATAGAGTTTTTCAAATCCCGCCGCTGCCCGCTGAAAACGGAGCGAGGCAACCGCGTCTTCCCGGTCTCCGACCGGTCGTTTGACATTGTGGATGTGCTGCGGCGGGAGCTGCGGCAGCTGCGCGTGCAGGTCCTGCACACCCGGGCACTGGAGCTTTTGACGGCCGACGGGCGCGTCTGCGGCGTTGCGGCGGAGGATGGGAGAATCGCGGCGGCGCGGGTTATTCTATGCACCGGCGGCTGCTCTTACCCTGCCACCGGCTCCACCGGAGACGGCTACCGGATGGCCGCGGCGCTGGGGCACACGATTATCGCACCCCGGCCATCCCTGGTGCCGCTGGAGGAGGAGGGCACGACCTGCGCCCGGCTCCAGGGCCTCTCCCTGCGCAATGTGGCGCTGGCCCTGCAGGAGGAGAGCGGCAAGGCGGTATACCGGGACTTTGGCGAGCTGCTCTTCACCCACTTCGGGCTGAGCGGCCCGATCGTCCTGAGCGCCAGCTCCCGGGTCGAGCCGGGGAAGCGCTACCGGGCCGTGCTGGACCTCAAGCCAGCCCTGGACGAAGAAAAGCTGGACGCCCGGCTCCTGCGGGAGATCGCGGCCCGGCAGAATCAGAATTTTTCCAGCCTGCTGGGCGGTCTGCTGCCCAGCAAGCTGGTGCCCATTATGGCAGAGCGCTGCGGGATAGACCCGGCGCAGAAGGTCAACAGCATCACGAAGGTCCAGCGGCGGACGCTGCTGCAGCTTCTCAAGGCGTTTCCGATTGCCATCCGCGGCCCCCGGCCCATTGCCGAGGCCATTATCACGGCGGGCGGCGTCAAGCTTTCGGAGGTCGATCCGAAGACGATGGCGTCAAAAAAAGTGCCCGGCCTGTATTTTGCCGGGGAGGTTTTGGACTGTGATGCCTATACCGGCGGCTTTAACTTACAAATCGCCTGGTCCACGGCCTATGCCGCTGGCCTGGCGGTCCGACAGGAGTAACGACTATGAAAAAAACTTACGCAATCGCCATTGACGGCCCTGCCGGGGCCGGAAAGAGCACGCTGGCGCGTCAGCTGGCGGCGGCGCTGGGCTTCCGCTATGTGGATACCGGTGCGATCTATCGCACGGTGGCGTATCATATGGCCCTGATGGGCATCGGCCCGAAGGACACAGACGGCGTGACCCGGCTGCTGGACGATGTGAATCTGGACATTCGCTATGACGAGGCCGGGGTGCAGCATATGATCCTCAACGGCGCGGACGTGACGGACGAGATCCGCACGCCGGAGATGTCCCAGGCGGCGTCGCTGATCTCGGCACAGAAGGTCGTCCGGGAATTTTTGCTGGACGTGCAGCGGGCGCTGGCGCGCAAGAACAATGTCATCATGGATGGCCGGGATATCGGGACGGTCGTCCTGCCCCAGGCGGATGTAAAGATCTTTTTGACGGCGGACGTCGCCGTTCGGGCCCAGCGGCGCTGGCTGGAGCTGCAGGAAAAGGGCGGCAAGCAGACCGTGGCCCAGGTGCAGAAGGACCTGGCGCAGCGGGACCTGCAGGATTCCACCCGCGCCATCGCGCCGTTAAAGCAGGCCAAGGACGCTGTCGTCCTCGATACCAGCGCGCTTGATTTGCCTGCCAGCGTCCAGGCACTGCAGCGCATCGTGGAAGAGAAAATCGGGCAGGTGCCGGAATGCAAGTAAGAGTCGCCAAGACAGCAGGCTTCTGCTTCGGCGTCCGCCGGGCAGTGGAGATGGTCGCCCGGGAGGCGGCGGCGGGCTCCGGCGCAGTGACGCTGGGGCCGATCATCCACAACCGCCATGTGGTCGAGGAATTCGCGGCCCAGGGCGTGCGCCCGGTCGAGACGCCTGGCGATGCGCCGGAGGGCGGCACGGTCATCATCCGCTCCCACGGTGTGGGCCGGGCGGTCTATGACGAGCTGGCGGCGCGGCACTGCCGGGTGCTGGATGCGACATGCCCGTTCGTCAAGCGCATCCATACCATCGTCGCTCAGGCAGAGCAGGCGGGGCGGCGGTCCATCATCATCGGCACGAGGACCCATCCGGAGGTCCTGGCGATTGCAGGCTGGTGCGACGATCCTTTGATCTTCGAATCGGCTGCGGAGCTGGAAAATTGGCTCTTTGCGGACCCGCAGCGGCGCAATTTGCCGCTTGTGATGGTTTGTCAGACCACTTCCACAAAATTTTTGTGGAATTCTTGCGCTAAAATCGTAAAAAAAGAGTGTACAAACTGCAAAATATTTGATACAATATGTGAAGCTACTGAAAATCGGCAGAATGAGGCGGCATCCCTGGCCCGCGAGAGTCAGGCGATGATTGTGATCGGAGATAAGCAGAGTTCCAACACGAAGCGGCTTGCGCAGATTTGCGCAAAGTATTGCAGGCAGGTCTCCTTGATCGACAGCACGGACCAGCTGCAGAAGGCTGATTTTAAGGGCGTTCATGCTGTAAGCATCACGGCAGGCGCATCGACGCCGGCGTGGATAATAAAGGAGGTCAATAAGACGATGAGCGAAATTACTACTGTTGATACTGCAATGGAGGAGAGCTTCGAAGAACTTCTGGAGCAGTCTATCAAAACTTTAAATACAGGAGATAAGGTCACAGGGATTGTAACGGCGATCGGCGCGACGGAAGTGCAGATCGACCTGGGTACGAAGCATGCCGGTTATATTCCTTATGACGAGGTCAGCGCTGACCCGACGGTCAAGCCTGAGGACATCCTGAAGGTCGGCGACGAGATCGAGGTCTTTGTCGTCCGCGTCAACGACGCTGAGGGTACGGTGCAGCTCTCCAAGAAGAAGCTGGACGGCCTGAAGGTCTGGGACGAGGTCGAAGCTGCCTGCGAGAACAAGGACGTTGTCGAAGGCACGATCACGGAAGAGAACAAGGGCGGCTTGGTCGCCAATGTCAACGGCATCCGCGTGTTCATCCCCGCTTCGCAGTCCGGCATCGCCAAGGGCGGTGACCTGTCCGCGCTGGTGAAGCAGACGGTCAAGATGAAGATCACGGAAGTCAACCGTGCCCGCCGCAGAGTGGTCGGCTCCATCCGTGCGGTCAACGCGGAAGCCCGCAAGGCTGCCGTGGAGAAGATCTGGAGCGAGATCGAAGTCGGCAAGAAGTACCAGGGCGTTGTCAAGTCCCTGACTTCCTACGGCGCATTTGTCGACATCGGTGGTGTCGACGGCATGGTCCATGTCTCTGAGCTGTCCTGGCGCCGGATCAAGAACCCGGCAGAGGTGGTCAAGGTCGGCGACGAGATCGAAGTCTACGTCATCTCCTTCGACCCGGAGAAGCGGAAGATCAGCCTGGGCTACAAGACGGCCGAGATGAATCCGTGGAACCAGTTTATGGAAAAGTACGCCGTGGGCGACGTTGTCCCGGTCAAGATCGTCAAGCTCATGACCTTCGGCGCATTTGCTGAGATCATCGACGGCGTGGACGGACTGATCCACATCTCCCAGATCGCGGACCGCCGTATCGGCAAGCCGGAGGACGTCCTGTCCGAGGGCCAGGAGGTCGACGCGAAGATCATCGACATCGACGCCGACAACAAGCGCATCTCCCTGTCTATCCGCGCCCTGCTGTCTGACGACCGCGACGAGGAATACGACGACTAATTTTAGGCGCAGACGCGCGCACAAAGCCGGGGCTCTGCCCCGGCTTTGCGGTTCTTGGGAATTGTTTGCATAGCGTTACGGAAGGGGAATACTATGGTAAAGCACATTGTATTTTACACGCTGCGGGAGGATTGCGACAAGGCTGCGGCCATTGCGGAGATCCGGGCGGCGTTGGAGCCGCTGGCGGGGCAGATCCCGGGGCTTTCCTGCATGCAGATCCGCCCGGTTTGCAAGGGCGGGTATGACTACGCCCTCTATTCGGAATTCGATTCCATGGAGGCTCTGGCAGCGTATCAGCAGGACCCGCGGCATCTGGCGGTCAAGCCCATCGTCCATGGGTATATCACGGGCCGGGTCTCGGCGGATTTCACAGTGTAACGCGGAGGAGGCGCAGGCGATGCACGTTTGGGGGCATTTTAAGACGATCACACGCCATCGGCATATCGTCCGGCATCTTTGCTTTCAGGTCGGCCTGTACTGGCAGGGGCTGACGCACGACCTTTCCAAGTATTCCCCGGCGGAGTTTTGGGTCGGCGCCCGGTATTACACCGGCACCCGCAGCCCCAATGCCGTGGAGCGGCAGAAGCTGGGCTATTCCACGGCCTGGATGCATCACAAGGGCCGCAACAAGCACCACTATGAATACTGGACGGACCTGTACATTCCGGCGAAGGTCTATGGGCCGGTCCCAATGCCGCCCCGGTACCTGGCGGAGATGGTCATGGACCGGGTCGCTGCGTGCAAGGTCTATCTCGGCACGCAGTATCACGACGGCGCGGCGCTGGACTATTTCAACACTGCCCACGACACCACCCTGATGCACCCCGAGACAGGGGAAAAGCTGCGGTATATCCTGACCCTCCTAGCCCAGGCGGGGGAGCAGGCGATGCTGGCCTTTGTCCGGGCTTATGTGATCCCAGACCGGCCCTATCCGCCGCTTGTCGAAAAAACATCAATGGAAGCGAAAAAAGCGGAAAAATGTAGTTGACAACAGCAGATGGATGTAGTATACTACCATCTGTTGGTGTTGATTGGAGTGAGGGTCCACCTGTTCCCATCCCGAACACAGAAGTTAAGCTTACTTTCGCCGACGATAGTTGCCGGGCGACTGGCCGCAAAAATAGGTAACGCCAACACAATAACCGGTCTGCCAAAAGGCGGGCCGGTTTTTTACGCCTGTTCGCGTTGGCTCCGGCTCGGCGTGGACGGCCGATGGGCGTTCGGCCGGTTCCTGTTCGGCGGGGGACGCGAGCAAATCGGCAGCGCCGCAGGCGGAAAGGCTGCGGGCCAGGACAAGGCGCGACAGGCGTGCGGTTGTTGTTTCATTCGCAATGCGCCTTTCTGCTTCCTGCTTCTCTACATTGGCAGAGAACGCCATAAATTTTATCCTTTGTCAGCGTTGTGCAGCGGCTGGTGGAATCGGCGATGGCAAGGGGGGCAAAATCTCAGATTGTGTCCCTCACGTTTATGCAGCGGCGTCGCGTTTGTGTGCATGCGTCAAGCATTCTTTTTTGACACACGCACGTATCGATTTAAGGTTGCGCCGTAGAAGAAGATACACATACAGAAATAGAGCCAGAGCATGGTGAAGGCGACGATGGAGATGCTGCCGTAGATGGACGACGCGCCGAAGCGCTTTACATAGTGGGAGAACAGCCCGGAGAAGATGACCCAGCCGCAGCTGGCGGCAAGGCTCCCCGGCAGCACCTGGCGCAGTGTGCTGCGCTGGCAGGGAAAGACGAGATAGCTGGCGCTGAAGGCGACCAGCAGCAGGACCCCGGCGACGAACCAGCGGTAGTGCAGGAGCGTCGAGAGCAGCCGGTATATAAATGAGCCGGGGAGCAGGATCTTGCTTAAAAAGCTCTGGCTGACGGTATAGAGCATGACGGTGATGAGCAAAATCGCCAGCACGGCGGCGGTATAGAGCACGCACAGGGCCCGGACGAGCAGATACGGCCGGGTCTCCTGTACCCGCAGCGCCTGGTTCAGCCCCCGAACGAGACCGTAGACCCCCTTCGACGCCGACCAGAGGAGGAAGACCGTCGAAAGAGAGAGAATCCCGGCGGAGTTGGAGCGGGAGAGGTCGGATAAGATCGCCGTCACCAGCGGCTCCAGGGCGTCGGGCACGATGGGGGAGAGAAAATTCAGAATCCCATCCATGGAGACGGTGGTATACTGGGTCACCGAGAGCAGAAACAGCAGAGCGGGGAAGACGGAGAGAAACAGGAAGAAGGCTGCATTGGCGGCAAAGGCTGGAATTTGCGCGCCTGCAAGCTCCCGCTGCACAGCGCGGGCTATGGTTTTGAATCGGTTCATGGCATTCCTTTCCGGGTACAAAAGTGGGCGGCGCGTTTTTTTCGTTGATTTTTGCCGCCTGCTGGGATATAATAAAGAAAAAAGAAGGAGGTTGCTCGTATGGCTGCTAAAATTGAAAAATCCACCATTATTGGTGATGTTCTGGATATCGCACCGGAGACGGCGCCCCTGTTCCAGGCCATTGGGATGCATTGCCTGGGCTGCCCGTCCGCCCGCGGCGAGACGGTCGAAGAGGCCTGCATGGTCCACGGCGTCAACGCCGACGATTTCCTGAAGCAGGTCAACCATTTCCTGGAAGCGGTCGAGGCCGCTGCGCAGGAATAAGCCGCGAGAAACGGAAACACAAGCGCTCAGGCGGCCCGTGTGGCCGCCTGCTGCTTTTATGCGGCGTTTCGCGGGGAACGAGAAAGGGAGAAGAAAAACGTGCAGGTACCGATTTCCGCGCGGCTTTTGTGCTGCGCTGAGATGATCGCCCCCGGGGCCCGGGTGGCGGATATTGGGACGGACCACGGCTATTTGCCGGTGTATTTACTGCGCGCGGGCCGGGCGGCCAGTGTCCTGGCGACAGATCTGCGCCGGATGCCGCTGGACAACGCCCGGAAAAACGCGGCGCGGTTTGGCCTGGCGGGGCGCATCGGCTTTGTCCAGTGCGACGGGCTGGCGGGGGTCTCGCCCCGGGCGGTCGATACCATCGTCTGCGCCGGGATGGGGAGCGACCTCATCTGCCGCATCATCGGCGACGCGCCCTGGCTGCGGGATGCGGGCTATACGCTGATCCTGCAGCCCCAGGGGACGGTCCATGATCTGCGCCGGTGGCTGCAGGCCAATGGCTTTGCCATCTGCCGGGAGACGCTGGTGCAGGACGGCGGGTTTCTATACCCCGTCATGGCCGTGCGCTTCGGCCCGGGGGATGCGGCGAGCCCCGGGGCGGATTATTGCTCCCGGGCGCTGTACGAGAGCGGCAGCCCGCTTTTGGGGGCGTATCTTGCCCGGCAGCGCCGGAATTTGGAAAAAAGCGTCGCCGGGCTCCAAAAGGCCCGGGCCGAGGCCGACCGGCAGAAGCTCGGCTATTTTGAAGCCGCGCTGGCGG
The DNA here is from genome assembly GCA_958436045.1 of uncultured Oscillospiraceae bacterium. GTDB lineage: Bacteria > Bacillota > Clostridia > Oscillospirales > Oscillospiraceae > SVMC01. The sequence continues at coordinate 11,866 of CAUBIP010000035.1, forward strand.
AGATCACACAGATGGAGCAGGACAATGGCAACGGTACATGAAATTTTGGATTTTCTTTTTTCCCTGGCGCCGGAGGCGGGGAAGGAGCCTTGGGACCATGTCGGCCTGATGGTCGGCGACCGGTCGCGGCCGGTGGAGACGGTCCTGGTGGCGCTGGACCCGTTTTATCCCGTCTGCCAGGAGGCGGCGGCGCGGGGGGCGCAGCTGCTGGTGACGCATCACCCGCTGTTCTTCGGCGGTACCCATGCCGTGACGGACGAGACGGAGGATGGCCGCAGCGCCATGCTGCTGCTGGAGCATGGCATGGCGCACATCGCCATGCATACGAATCTTGATGCCGCCCACGGCGGCGTGAACGACTGCCTGGCCGCGCGGCTGGGGCTGCGGGAGGTCACGGGCCTTCTGGGGGAGCTACCCTGCCTAGGCCGCGTCGGGGTGATAGACACCTGTAGTTTACCCGATTTTCTGGCGGCTGTAAAGGAGAAACTTGGCTGCCCCGGCCTGCGCTACTGCGACGGCGGCAGGCCGGTGCGGCGGGTGGCCGTCGGCGGCGGGGCCTGCGGGGAATTTTTCCGCCAGGCGGCGGACGCCGGGTGCGATACCTTTCTCACCGGGGACGTGAAATATAACCAATTCCGAGACGCCCAATACCTGGGATTGAACCTCATCGACGCCGGGCATTTCTGGACAGAGAACCCGGTCTGTGACGCGCTTGCCGCGCAGCTGCGGCGCGCATTCCCGGCGCTGCGGGTGATGCAGTCGGAAACGCACACGGATGTTACGAAATTTGCATGAAAACGGGTTGATTTTATCCGGCGGTTTTGGTAAAATAAATTGTATTTTCGAAGAAGGGCGGAATCCTTATGTCTGGACATTCCAAGTGGAATAATATTCAAAAAACCAAGGGCGCGCAGGACGCGAAGCGTGCGGCGATTTTTACGAAGATCTCCAAGGAGATGATCGTTGCGGTCAAGGAAGGCGGCAGCGCCGACCCGAACAACAACTCTCGCCTGGCGACGATCATCACAAAAGCGAAGGCCGCGAATATGCCCAACGACAATATCAAGCGCGTGCTGGAGCGGGCCTCCGGTGCGGGCAGCGGCGATAACTACGAATCCATCACCTACGAAGGCTACGGCCCCGGCGGCGTCGCCGTCATCGTCGAGACGATGACCGACAGCCGCAACCGCACCGCCGGCAATATCCGGCACCACTTTGATAAGTACGGCGGCAACCTCGGCGCCAGCGGCTGCGTGAGCTGGTCGTTCGACCGCAAGGGCGTCATCGTCATCGACAACTCCGAGGAGGAGCTGGAAGAGGACAATGTCATGATGGACGCCATGGACTGCGGCGCGGATGACTTCGAGGCCGAGGAAAACTGCTTCACCATCACCTGCGCGCCGGACGATTTCAACGCCGTCGCCGAAGCGCTGGGCGCGAAGGGCTATGCGTTTGCCTCCGCGCAGATCGAGATGGTCCCCCAGAACTACCAGAAGCTGACGGACCCGGAACAGATCAAGAACATGGAAAAGATGCTGGACATCATGGAGGACGATGACGACGTTCAGAACGTCTGGCACAACTGGGAGCAGGAGTAATTTCGGTTCGCGCTTACCTTCTATTATAATGAGGCCTGCGGGGCTGTTTCTGAGAGATCAGGGCAGCCCCGGCAGTTTTTTGCGGCGGAAAGGCGGGGCGGCGATGGCGTATTATCAATATTGTATGGTGCAGTTTCGCGAGAAGGGCGCGGCGTATGCGTATCTGACCGGCGGTGTGCCGCTGGAGGCGGGGGCGTTTGTCATCGTCCCTGTCGGGCGGTATGGCGCGGAGAAGCTGGGGCGGGTGACGGAGGTCTTTATCTGCACGGAGCAGGATGCGCCGTACCCGCCGGAGCGGACGAAATTTGTCCTACGCCGGGCGGCGGAGACGGCGTTTCCGCAAAGGAACGTGCCGCCGAAGCGTGTGCCGCAAAGGGATGCGCTGCAAGAGAACGCGCCGCAAGAGACGCAAAGCAATGCACCGCCGGGACCGGCGGAGGAACCTGCCGCGTCTGGGCGGGACGCGCTGGGGGCAGTGGCACAGGCGGCGCCGGAGGAGGCGCCGCAGCTTGACCGGGCGCAGGCGGCAAAGCCGCGGGACCTGCCGGGGGTGATCTTAGATACGCTGCCGGGACCGATCCTAGATACGCTGCCGCAGCCAATCCGGCTGAAAGAGCCTGCGTGGAAAACGGCTGCATCCAGCTTGTCGAAGGCTGCGCCGAGGGCAGTGGCGCAGGAAGCATCCGGATCGCCGCAGGACGCGGGGGAAAAAGCTGCTGTGCCGAACGGGGCGGGAACGCCAAAAAGGTGGCGGAGATGGCTGCTGCTGGCGGCGACGCTGGGGGCCTTTTTGTTCGTGCTGCTGCGGCCCGCACCGGAGCCGAAGCATGCGGAGGATCACGAATTGTTTGCGCGCTGGGAGGCGGAATGGGAGGCTGAGCAGCAGGCGAAGAAGGCGGAAATCCAGGCGATGCGGGACGCCGGACTGCCGTATGTCGGTATGCCGGAGTCGGAGATCGGGACAACGCCGGTGCTGGGCAGCTATGGGGTCGTTCAGCATTTGCTGAATCATAATACCGGCTGGGAGGGCAGACTGAAGCGGACGAGGTATCTGTGGTTTACGACGGGCCGGGAGCTGATCTTCACCGCCGTTTGCCTGAATGGCTATGTTTCAGAGGTCCAGGAGGAATCCGGCTATTGGCAAGCTCATACCCTCCTGGTGCCCGTCGTCAAGCCGGACACCCACGCGACGTATTATTACAACGACGATGACGACAGCGGCAGCCTGCGCGACGAATACGACAGCCCGGAGGACCTCTACGAGGAGAACCCGGATGATTATGAAGACCTCGATGATGCCTGGGACGCGTGGGAGAATGATTGAGGAAAAATACTCCCGCAAGAATGAAACGATTCTTGTGGGAGTTTATTTTATGGAAAGATTCATTTGTGCTCTGTTTCCGTAGTGAAAAATGTCGCGTTACAAAAATAGCAGCAGCGTCGATTTGCAGGCTGCGCTTTATTGCAGACGGGGCAGATGAGGATCGAGGGGTCCTTTGGGTCATATCGGACAGCGACAGGCATTGTAGGGGCTGCAGCGTGCGGCGTTGTTACCGGGGCCTCCGGTTCTGGTGTGGGGGCGTTGGCTTTAACATCGGGCGGGTCGTATTCGCAGGGAATGTACGACTGGGTCTGCTGCAATTGCTGAATGGAGAGAAGCTCGGAAAATCCCAATAAAAGCATACCGAGCACAAACGCACCAAACCACACACTCAGGGCAAGCCCAAATTGAAATTTGTCCGTTTCGTTTGAAATGATGCTGCTTAATGTTACGACGGTGCTGCCGACGGCAATTCCGCCGAGGAAGCCGCCGCCAAATGTAACATAGGCAAGCGTCTTGAGCACCGAAGCGATGGCGTTTTGCGGGTCACCGCCGCTGGGGACGAATTTGACCGGTTTCTTTTCCATGAATCTTTCCTCCTATTTCTGTTTTGATGAGATCATTATAACAAGGAAGCTGTAAAATATCAATGAAACTATACTATGCAGGATAATTTAATGTCTGCTTGTGCAAATTATACGATCACTAGAGGTGATACGATGATTTGTGATACGATTCGAGAGCTGCGGGAGCGGGCGGGCGTGTCCCAGGCTGCGCTGGCGAGGAGAGTCGGCGTAACGCGCTCGGCGGTCAATGCGTGGGAAATGGGCCTGTCGATCCCGACGACGCAGTACGTCGCGGAGCTGGCACAGTTTTTCCGGGTATCTGCGGATTATATGCTGGGCCTTGACCGCACGGAGGCGATCTATATTGACGGCTTGTCGGAAGAAGAGAAACATATTTTATATACGCTGATCCAGTATTTTAACCGGAAATAGACGCAGGGCGCAGGGCGCGGGATGGAGAAAAAGTAGGCGCGGAGCGGGAAGCGCCGGGGACGGCGGCCTGCCGGGGAATTGACTTTGGGCGGGCCGGGTGCTATAATCCTCTGTACAAGTGGGCATGGCGCCCTCGGGGAGAACCGGAGCGGCGAACAGCGGATTCCTTCTGCATCAAAGCACGGGGGTCGGCTGTTTCTTTTTGCCTGCGCTGGTATGGCGCGGCGCTTGGCCTAGAAAACGCGTCGCGTGGAGCGGAGCCAGAAGAAGAACAGGTGTGGCTGCTGCGGAGGCTGAAAAAGTGATGTGCGCTGGAAGTGAGAAGGCGCGCGGGTTGGCACGGCGCCGGGAAGCGAGAAGGGGCGCAGGATCATGCGCTGGGGATAGAGAAAGAGAGGACTTATATGAATCTGCTGCAGGCGAGTGAGATCATGCGGCGGGGGGAGAAAATCCCGAGGCGGCAGCAGGCGGGGCTGGTGATTGCGCTTTCGGTCCCGGCGATCTTGGAGCAGCTGGTCTCGACGCTGATGAGCTATATCGACACGGCAATGGTCGGCAGCCTGGGGTATTTCGCGACGGCGTCCATCGGCGTTGTCGCCAGTACGACGTGGTTGCTGAACGGGCTGGTGAGCGCCGCAGCGGTTGGATTTTCCGTTCAGGTTGCCCAGTATCTGGGGGCGGGGCGGGAGCGAGACAGCCGGGATGTGCTGTGCCAGGCAATCTTATTTAACGCGGCCTTTGGCGCGGCGCTGGCGGTATTGGCTGTTTTGGCGGGGCAATTTCTGCCGGCGGCCTTGGGCGCGGAGGCGGCGCTTCGGCCCTATGCCCGGGCGTATTTTTGCACGGTGGCCGCATTCTTGCCCTTTAGCATGGCCTGCGCGTTTTACTCCAGCATCCTGCGGTGCAGCGGGAGCGTGGTGCTGCCCAGCGTTTTGAATGTGGGGCTGTGCTTGCTGGATATGCTCTTTAATTTCTTTTTGATTTACCCGACGCGGCAAATCGGCGGGGTCACCGTCTGGGGGGCGGGCCTCGGCGTCACCGGAGCGGCTTTGGGGACGGGGCTGGCCCAGGCGTGTATCGGCCTAATGCTGCTTTTCCTCGTGCTCCGGCGGCGGGGGCCGCTGCGGCTGCGGGGCGGGGAGCGCTGGCGCTTTACGAGGCCGTGTATGCGCAGCGCCCTGCAGCTGGCGACACCGGCGGCGCTGGAGCGGCTGGCCCTGTG
>CAUBIP010000036.1 GCA_958436045.1 uncultured Oscillospiraceae bacterium
GGAAAGGAATCCAAGCCGCGCTGCTTTTAGTACTGGGCTCAGCAGTCGTCGTAGTCGGCAAACTCTTGCTCAATCTCGCTGCGGCGCCAGGGCATTTTCTGGATCAGCTCGTCTTTGGAGGGAAGCTTGCTTTTCATTTCGCTGCAGGGGCAAAGTGCCACCAGTTTATCCCAAAAGACACCCAGCAGGCACAGGGCACCGGCAATTGCGGCGATGGCTGCCGCCAGAGATACCAAAACTTTTGCGGTCTTTTTCATGGTTGATTCCTCCTGTTGCTTGAAATTTGCTGCTGCTTTCGCTTAGACGCGTACGATAAAATCAGCCTTGCGGGGTTTTGCCTCCGGGTCTTGTGCCGGATAGCCCAGGATGCAATGGGCCACGGCGGCATAATTTTCGCCGATGCCCCACTTTTTCAGCAGGGCCTTGCCTTCGTCCGTGGCAAAGACCTTTTTGGCCCGGTGGATCCAGCAGGAGCCGACGCCCAAGCTGTGAGCCGCGGCCATCAGGTTACCCATAATGAGGGAGCCGTCCTCCAGATAGGTGGGGATGCTCGTATCGGCCAGGACGACGCAGACCATCGGCGCGCCGTAGAACGGCTTGGCGTCCGGCTTGCCCATTGCCGCAGCATTGAGCCGCTCCAGCAGCGTCAGGGTTGGTTTGTCTTGTACGACGACGATTTTGCCGCTCTGGGCGCCCTTGCCGCAGGCGGCGTAGGTCCCGGCTTCCAGGATCTGCGCCAGGTCCTCTTCCCGGACCTGCTCCGGCAGATAGGCCCGGATGCTTCTGCGTGCGATCAGTGTTTTGATAAAATCATTCATCTTTTGAAAACCCCTTTCCAACGTGTATAGATTACCAGTTTAAACATAGCCATAGATGCCGCGGACCGAGACCTCACCGCAGGAGACAGCCTCCTCGGTGCCGTCTGGGTAGGCGACAAGCAGCGCTGCTTGCTCGTTCAGGCCAACGGCGTGTCCGACGCGGGTCTGAGCGCCCTGGATGATCCGGACGTCCTTGCCGATCGTGATACAGTCGTGGGTGTACCGTTCCAGCCACGGCCACTGACCGTCGTCCGGCAGGTGCTGGGCGAGGTTGCACAACGAGGCAATCTGCGCTGCGGCGACCAGGTTACGGTCTACCGTGTGGCCCAGGGCCATGGACAGAGAGATGGCGGTTTTCTGCAGCTCCGGGGGGAAATCCTCCGGCCGCTGATTGCAGTTCATGCCGATGCCGACCACGGCGTACTGCACCAGGCCGCTCTCGGCTTCCACGGAGAGCTCCGTGAGAATGCCGCAGATTTTTCGTTTTTGGAACAGCAGGTCATTGGCCCATTTGATCTGAGGCCGCAGCTGGCAGGCCTGCTCGACCGCCTCACAGACGGCTTCGGCGATCATTGCCGTCAGTGTCATGAGCTGCTCCGGCTTTGCATTGGGCCGGAGAATGACAGACAGATATGTGCCGAGCCCTGCCGGAGATTGGAAGCTGCGGCCCAACCGGCCACGGCCGCCGGTCTGGTGGTCGGCGACGATGGTCGTCCCTGCCGGGGCGCCCTGGGCGGCCAGCCGCTTCGCCACAGTATTGGTGGAGTCGACACAGTCGAAGACTTGGATCCGGTCCCGCCAGGGGAAGTCGGCCGGCAGAGCGGCCAAAAGCTCCGCACTGCACAGCGCAGGCGTCGCCTGGACTAAGCGATAGCCCCGGCGGGTGACGGAGTCGATAATATAGCCGTCCTGCCGCAGCGATTCCACCGCTTTCCAGACAGCGGTGCGAGAGACGCCGCAGCGGTGGCTGATCTCCTGCCCGGAGAGATATCCGTTGGCGCCGCGCAAATATTCTAGTACCTTTTGCTTTAACATTTTCTCACATTCCTCTTGCATTTTGCGAGGCGATCTGGTATACTCCTAACGTCAACTAAGCGGATTACAATTGGTTAACAAAAGGAGGAACACCAAATGCGTACGCGTAAAATTATATTAACCGGTCTGTTTGCTGCGCTCACAGCGATCGGTGCATTTATCAGGATCCCGACGCCAATCTCGTCGTTTACCCTGCAGGTCTTTTTCACCTGTATGGCGGGCCTGCTGCTGGGGCCGGGGCTGGGCGCTGCCAGCCAGGCGGTCTATGTTCTGCTGGGCTTGGTGGGCCTGCCGATCTTTACGCAAGGCGGCGGCTTTTCCTATGTCACACAGCCGACGTTCGGCTTCCTGTTGGGATTGATTCCGGCAGCTTGCATAACCGGGATGATCGCGCGGCGCAAGACCGCGTCATTTTGGTGGCTGCTGCTGGCCTGCCTGGCCGGGACGGCGGCGGTTTATGTCATTGGCCTGCCGTATATGCACTGCATCCTGCGGTTCTATCTGAATAAAACCTGGAGCATTCAGCAGACTGTGATGGGCGGCATGGTTATTTTCCTGCCCTGGGATGTGCTGAAGGCCATCGTGGCGAGCTTGCTTGCTAAGAAGCTACTGCCGACCCTGCACAAGGCGGGCTTGCAATACTAATTCCAATTTACCACAAAATTGAAGATCTTGCAATATTTTTCTGGATTGCAAGTTTTTGCCCGGCGTGCTATGATAACAATCGAAGTGACAAATTATGCGGCGGCATGACCGCTGGGAGGTACTTGTTATGAATATTCGCGCATATTTCCCACTCAACCGCAGAATCTGCCCAGGCGATACTGGGGCGCTGATTGTGACGATCGTGCTGTACCTGGTCATCTGCGGGGTGGCAGGGGTGCTGCGCTGGGTCGTCGGTTGGCTGCCGGTCGTTGGTTGGGTCATCCGGATCCTCTGCTGGCTCATTGGCGTCTACTGCCTGGCCGGGATCGTGCTGGCGATCGTGGATTGCGTCCGGCAGTAACACGTCTGGGCATTGGCAAGAAAAATGGGGAGGCCCGCGGCAAGCTTACACGGCTGCCGCGGGCCTTCTGCATCTTGCGGCGGCGCGGCAGATGGGATGGGCACGCTTACTGCGTTTTGCCCGCGGCGTCCATCAAAACGACGTCCAGCTCGTAGGAAACGCCGCTGCGGTAAATGCGCAGCTGGACGGTATCGCCTGCCTGACACTGGTTTTTGACCGCGTTGAGATCGTCCATCGAGGTAACGCTTGTGCCATTGAAGGCGGTGATGATATCGCCGGGCTGCAGGCCGCGGGTATAAGCATCAGAGGTTTTGTCGATGCTGCGGATATAGACGCCTGCGGGCAGCCGGTAATACGCCCGCGCTGTCATCGGTACGGTCTCGCCGGTGATGCCGATGGCAGGCCGCCCGGCGACATAGCCGCTGGAGAGCAGCTCATCGACGATGCGCTTGGCCGTCGAGATCGGAATGGCAAAGCCCAACCCCTCGACCGCCGTGGCGGAATAGGTGGCGGAGAGCTTCATGGTATTGATGCCGATGACCTGCCCCTGCATATTGATGAGCGGGCCGCCGGAATTGCCGGAGTTCAGCGCTGCGTTTGTCTGCAGCAGTGTCATAGTGCGGCCGTCAAAGGCCAGGTCCCTGTTGATGGCGGAGATGATGCCGTCGGTCATCGTGCCCCGCAGCTGGGTGCCCAAAGGGTCGCCGATGGCGACGACAGCGTCGCCGACCTGCAGCGCGTCGGAATCACCAAATTCTGCCGGGGTCAAGCCGTCGGCGTCGATTTTTAGGACGGCCAGGTCGCTGGTCTCATCGCTGCCGATGACGGCGGCTTGGTAGCTGTCGTCGTTCTGCAGCAGGACCTGCGGCGTGTCGCCGTCTTCGATGACGTGGCAGTTTGTAATAATATACCCGTCCGCAGTCATGATGATCCCCGTGCCGGTGACCTCGCCGCTGGAGGTCTGGCTGGTGATGGAGACGACGCTGGGGATGATCTTGGCATAGATCTGCTGCAGGGTTAGCGCCTGGGTGTCGTCCGCGCCGCTAATCTGCAGGCTGACGCCGTCGGTCGTGCCAGTGGCAGCCGGGGCCGGGACGGCCAGGGCACTCTGGGCCTCTTCCGGACTGTCGCTGTCGGCGGAGCCGGTCGATTTTTTCTCGCCACTGCCGATCTGCAGGACGATCTGACCGTCATCGCGTTTGATCTGCACCCGGAGGTTCATCAAAAGCGAGAGCACCGCGCACAGCAGGATCATCAGCAGTGCCAGCAGGACAAAAAGCCCCTGCCGCTGATGCGCTGCGGGCTTGACCGTGCCGGTGCAGTAATAGCCGAAGATCGGGTCCTGGGTGCTGCACCCGGATGGGTCCTCTGTCGAAGGTGCATCGGGATGCGTGTCTGGCTGCGGTGGCGCTGTATTGTGTTTCAATTCATCCCAACTCATACAAAAATGCCTCGCTTTTGCTGCTGCCCGGCGGTCAGTTGACGACCACCGGCAGGGAGAACGTGAAGACAGTCAGCCCATCGCGGCTGGTCACACTGATGTCCTCCCCGTGGGAGCAGATAATGGTTTTTACGATATAAAGCCCGAGCCCGACGCCGTCACGGTCGACGCTGCGGCTTTTGTCTGTCTTATGGAAACGGTCGAAGATCCGCGACAGCTCATTTTCCGGAATGGTCAGGCCGGTGTTGGAGACACTGACAAAGATCTTCTTATCCTCCGGCTGGATCTTGAGCCCCAGGGTGCCGCCCTGCTGGCAGAATTTGACAGCATTGTCCATCAGGTTGTAGATGACCTGGGTGATGGAATCGGCGTCGGCCAAGGTGTAGGTCGCCTCGTCCGGCATATCCACCTGCACGTCCAGCTGCTTCTGGGTGATCTTCTGCTCAAAGGAGACTAGCACCTGCCCCGCGGCCTCGCAGAGGTCGAAGACGGTCTTTTTCTCCTCCGGGATCGTCTGATCCTGCAGGCGGGAGATATCCAGCATCCCTCGGACCATCCGGGATAGACGGCGGACTTCGTCCGAGACGATCTGCATGTAATGGCGGTGCTGCTCCGGCGGGATCGTGCCATCCAGCATGCCATCCATAAACCCGGCGATGGTCGTCATCGGCGTTTTGAGCTCGTGGCTGACATTGGCGATAAATTCCTTGCGCTGCTGCTCGGATTTTTCCAGGGAGTCGGCCATGTTGTTAAAGGCGACGGCCAGCTCTTCGATCTCCGCCGGATTATGCTCATCCAGCTCGACCCGGGCGTCCAGATTGCCGTGCCCGAAGCGCCGGGCGGCGCCGGCCAGGTCCTTCAGCGGCTGACTCGTCCGCCGCATCAGCGCAGAACAGGCGATGACCGCCAGCAGCAGGACGACGGCACCGGTCATTAGGAAAATATCCGTCATCTGGCGGATCACGCCGACGACCTGGGTCTGCCCGGTCGAGGCGATGACAATGCCGCTGGCCTCACCGTCAGCCTGGCTGATAATGGGGATGGAGACGACAGAGCGGCTGTCGTCATACAGCCCTTGGAGGATCCCGGCGTCCGCTGTCTTGCCCTCTTGGATCACTTGATCGACAAAGGTTTGGGGCACCTGCAGGCCCAGATGCTCACAGCGAAACTCACTGCAGGAGCAGAGAATGACGACACCGGTCTCATCGCAGATGACGGTGTCCGTCCCGGCGGCTTCGGCGGCGAAGGAGAGATTGATGTGAAATTCCCAGTTGTTTTCCAGGTCCCCGATGGATTCATACGCCGAGGCAAGCTCTGCCACGGCTTCCGCGCTCTGGTAGAGGGATTTTTGGCTCTCCGACTGCACGTATTTTTGAATAAAGACCCGGAAGCTGGCGCCTAAGATCAAAATGCTGCACAGGATGCAGGCGGCTGTCAGCAGGAATTGGCGGCCAAACATGGTTTTCATTTCTGCACGACCTCAAACTTATAGCCGACGCCCCAGACTGTCTTCAGGCACCATTGGTCCGAGACACCCTCCAGCTTTTCCCGCAGACGCTTGATATGTACGTCCACGGTGCGGGAGTCGCCAAAATAGTCAAAGCCCCAGACCTCATCGAGCAGCTGATTGCGGGTATAGACCCGGTTCGGCGCGGAGGCCAGATGGTACAAAAGCTCCATCTCCTTGGGGGGCGTGTCGATCTTCTTGCCGTCGACTGTCAGCTCAAAGGCGTCCATGTCGATGACGAGCTTGTCAAAGGTCAGTCGGTGGGATTTTTGCTCCATCTCAACGCCGCTGCGGCGCAGTACGGCTTCAATCCGGGCCAGGACCTCCTTGGCCTCGAACGGCTTGGTGATATAGTCATCCGCACCCATTTTCAGGCCAGAGACCTTGTCCGCCGTCTCGCCCTTGGCGGTGAGCATGATGACCGGGCAGTCGGACTCGGCGCGGATACTGCGCAGCACGCCCCAGCCATCCAGCACCGGGAGCATCAGGTCCAGCAGGACCAGATCCGGCTTGACCTGCCGGAACAGCTCCACACCCTTGCCGCCGTCGGGCGCCATGTGGACGGTGTAGCCGTCCTTTTCCAGGTAAAGCCGCAGCAGATCGGCAATATTAAAATCGTCCTCGACGATGAGAATCGTTTTTGCCATGGTTTCCATCCCTTTCCGTGGTATCTCTTTCTACGATATAATACCTATATTATATACATGCCGGGGCTGTATGCGTGAACAATTTGTAAAATTCAAAGTATTTTTCGCCCTGCGTGGAATAATTGCAAAGAAAATCTTGCAGTTTTCCGGCAAATATGCTATATTTCTAATTTGATAGACTGGCTGAAAGAAGGGAGCGCACCATATGGCGCAGCAAGATAAAATCAGAAATATCGCGATCATCGCCCACGTTGACCACGGCAAGACGACCCTGGTCGATGAGATGCTCAAGCAGGGCGGTATTTACCGCGAAAACCAGGCCGTGGTCGACCGGGTCATGGACTCCGGCGATCTGGAGCGGGAGCGCGGCATCACGATCCTGGCGAAAAATACCTCCGTCCGCTATAAGGACTATAAGATCAATATCGTTGACACCCCGGGCCATGCGGATTTTGGCGGCGAGGTGGAACGGATTTTAAAGATGGTCAACGGCGTTTTGCTGCTGGTAGACGCCGCCGAGGGCCCCATGCCGCAGACCCGGTTCGTGCTGCAGAAGGCGCTGGAGCTGGGGCACAAGGTCATCGTTGTCGTCAACAAGATCGACCGGCTGGATGCCCGCATCGAAGAGGTCATGGACGAGGTCCTGGAGCTGCTGCTGGATCTGGATGCAACGGAGGAGCAGTTCGACTCCCCGACACTGTTTTGTTCCGCCCGCCAGGGCATCGCGTCTTACGGCCCGACGGACATCGGCATCGACCTGACGCCGCTGTTTGAAACGATTGTCAACTATATCCCAGCCCCCACCGGCGACTGCAACGCGCCGCTGCAGATGCTGGTCTCGTCCATCGACTATAACGAATATGTCGGACGGATCGGCATCGGCCGCATCGAGCGGGGCACGATCCGCCAGAATCAGGAGATCACCATCTGCGACTATCACGACCCGGAGATGATGGAAAAGGGCAAGATCGTCGCGCTGTATACGTTTGAAGGCCTGAACCGCACGCCGGTGCAGGAGGCCTCCGCCGGGGAAATCGTCGCATTTTCCGGTATTTCAGATCTGACCATCGGCCGCACGATCTGCGCCCCCGGGGAAGCGGAGCCGCTGCCGTTCGTCAAGATCTCCGATCCGACGATCGAGATGACATTCTCCATCAACGACAGCCCGTTTGCCGGGCGGGAGGGTAAATATGTCACCTCCCGCAACCTGCGTGACCGGCTGGACCGGGAGCTTTTGAAGGACGTCTCCCTGCACGTGACAGAGCAGGGGACGGATGCCTTCAATGTCGCAGGCCGCGGCGAAATGCATCTTTCCATCCTGATCGAGACGATGCGCCGGGAAGGCTACGAATTCCAGGTCTCGACGCCCCGCGTGCTGACGAAGGTCATCGACGGCGTGCGCTGTGAGCCGGTCGAGCGGATGGTCGCAGACGTTCCCGAGGCGTCCATGGGCGCAGTCATTGAAAAGATTGGCCAGCGCAAGGGCGACCTTGTCTCCATGACGCCGGTGGGCAGTCGCTACCGGCTGGAATTCCTGGTTCCCTCCCGGGGCCTGTTCGGCTATCGGAATGAATTTTTGACGGATACCCGGGGCGAGGGCATTATGTCCTCCGTGCTGGATTCCTACTGCCCCATGAAGGGCGAGATCGCCCGCCGGAGCACCGGCTCTCTTATCGCCTTTGAGACGGGCGAGGCGACGGCCTACGGCATCGGCGGCGTGCAGGACCGCGGCGCGATGTTTATCGCCCCTGGCGCTCCGGTCTACGCCGGGATGATCGTCGGCTCCTGCAACCGGAACGAGGATATGGCTGTCAATGTCTGCAAGAAAAAGCAGCTGACGAATATGCGGGCAGCCGGCAGCGACGAGGCCGTGCGGCTGGTGCCGCCGCGGGTGCTCTCCCTGGAGCAGTGCTTGGAATATCTGGCAGATGACGAGCTGCTGGAGGTCACGCCGCAGAACCTGCGGATGCGCAAGCAGATTCTGGACCACTCCGTCCGGATGCGCCAGGTCATGAAAAATCGCCAGAGCGGGAAATAAAAAACGAGGGCTTGCTGCGCTTTCTTGCAGCAAGCCCGTCCTGCGTTTTGAAGTGCCGCAAAAGCACGCTCGGTTGTGTGGGATGGCCCCATATTTTATAGCATCTCTGGGGTGACGTCGCCCTTTTGCAGCAGAATGCTGGCATAGGGGGCAAGCTCCCCAGTGGCGACGACGGCATAGGCCCGGGTGGCCATGGTATAGAATTTATAGCGGTCGGTCCAGTCGATGGCGGCGTCGCCCCGGGCGTCATATTTGGCGACGATGGCCTTGTATTCCTCCCAGAGGGGGACGGGCAGATCTCCGTCAGCGCTTGTCCGTTCGACCAACTGCACCGGGTTCGGGACGTTTTCATCCAACGGCAGCAGCTTGAGGATCCCCTCCAGCAGCGGCAGCGTCCCGATACCGTCGGCCCGGAGGAGAATCGTCTCCTTGGCGCAGGCGGCTGCCGGGAAATTCGCCCCGGCCAGAACCAAGGTATCTCCGCAGCCCATCTCACTGAGGACCTGCAAGAGTGCGGGGCTGATGCAGGCCGCGATTCCTTTTAGCATAGTGTATCGCTCCTTTCTTGCGGCCATCGTAACACGGATTGCACCCCGCCGCAAGCAAAATTCGCGCCGCGGCAAAAAAGAAGTGCGAATCCCTAGGAAAATCCCGGGAGAAAGGATTTACAAACGGAAAAAAATATGCTAAGGTTATATCAATAATAAATAAAAATGAATCGAATACCAGTGCGGCTGCACCTGTATTTTCTGCCTGCGCAGGATAAGCCCAGGCAGCGCCGAATCCCATGGAAAGTAGGTGGAATGATTTGGAAAAGCAAGAATTGATAATCCGCAACTGCGTGCTGACGGCTTTGGCCCGGCAGGCGGTGCGGTTTGTGCCTGTGGGCATCTCGGCACGGCACGTGCATCTGTCCCAGGCGGACCTGCAGGTGCTCTTCGGCAGCGGCCACGCGCTGCAGCCGAAGAAGGAGTTGAGTCAGCCTGGCCAGTTTGCCGCCGAGGAGCAGGTGACTGTCGTCGGCCCCAAGGGGAAGCTGGAGCGGGTCCGGGTCCTTGGCCCGGTCCGTAGCGCGACCCAGGTGGAGCTTGCGATGACAGACGCCATGAAGCTGGGGATCAAAGCGCCGGTGCGCATGTCCGGCGATCTGGCGGGCTCACCGGGGTGCAAGCTCATCGGCCCGGCCGGGGAACTGGAGCTTTCCCAGGGCGTCATCGTCGCGGCCCGGCATATCCATATGGCCGGTGACCAGGCGGAGGCCTACGGCCTGCACGACGGCGACCGGGTCTCAGTGCGCGTCCAGTCGGCGCGGCCCTGCGTTTGGGGCGATGTCATCATTCGCGCAGGGAAGGGGCACGACCTGGAAATGCACATTGATACAGACGAAGCTAACAGCGCGCTGCTTTCCAACGGCGCTTATGTAGAACTGGTGGCAGATACGGCGGCATGTCAGGCTCCGGCAGCGCCTGCGGTGCAGGCGGCACCGTCGGTCCCGGCCATTGCCCAGGCGGCAGCGGCGTCCTTTGCGGCGGCGGCATCGGCCGTCCCAGCACCCGCGGTGCTGGATCTGGTGACAGAGCAGGACGTGAATGACGCCATCCGCGCCAATCAGGCGGAGCTGCTGTGCACCCAGCGGGCGATTATCACCCCGGCTGCGGCGGACCGCTCTGCGGCGACTGGGCTGCAGATCCGCCGGGTATAGGAGGCTTTATGCAGATAGCAAGAGTAATTGGCAACGTGGTCAGCACCAGCAAGTCCGAAAAGCTGGACGGGCTGAAGCTTTTGATCGTCAAGCCCATTGACCTGGATACGTTCCAGGAAAAGGGCGCGCCCATCGT
Organism: uncultured Oscillospiraceae bacterium; assembly: GCA_958436045.1. Taxonomy (GTDB): domain Bacteria; phylum Bacillota; class Clostridia; order Oscillospirales; family Oscillospiraceae; genus SVMC01. The sequence goes on from CAUBIP010000036.1 coordinate 10,331, forward strand.
CAGCATCGACACCGTCGGCGCGGGCGAGGGGGAGATTGTCATGGTCGTCAGCGGTTCGTCCTCCCGGCAGACCACGCTGACAGACGGCAAGCCGGCGGACAACGCCATTATCGCAATTATCGACCACATTGATATCCATCACAAGAGAATTTTTACCAAAGACGGTGGTGCAGACAATGGAACTAATTGAGAAAATCAGCGCGGCGGGCGTCGTCGGCGCTGGCGGCGCAGGGTTTCCGACCCATGTGAAGCTGAAGTGTCAGGCGGAGCATTTTATCGTCAACGGCATCGAGTGTGAGCCGCTGCTGCGGACGGACCGGCATACGATGGAGCGCCATGCGCCGGAGATCGTCGAGACGGTCCAGACCATCCAGAAGCATCTGGGCGCTGCAAAGGCGACCATCGCGCTGAAGCGGCATTATCACGAGGCGGCCAAGGCTATTTCCGACGCCGCTGCCGGGACGGGCGTGGAGGTCTATCTCTCCGAATCGTTCTATCCGGCGGGCGACGAGCAGAACCTGGTCTACTGCATTACGGGTAAGACGGTCCCTACCGGCGGCATCCCGCTGGATGTGGGTTGCGTGGTCAGCAATGTCAGCACCGTCCTCAATATCCATAACGCCCTGCAGGGCAAGCCGGTGACCCACAAGTTGGTGACGATCGCCGGTGCGGTGGTGCACCCGATCACAGTGGAAGCGCCCATCGGCGCGCCGCTGGCCCTGCTGCTGGAGGCGGCAGGCGGCACGACCTGCGACTGCCAGTTTATCGTCGGCGGCCCCCTGATGGGCAAGCTGACGGATGACCTTTCCCAGCCTGTGACGAAAACGACCGGCGGCCTGCTTGCCATTCCGAAGGGCCACCCGTTGCTGCAGAAAAAGACACCGAGCCCCGCCCGGGACCAGGTGCTTGCTCGGGCGGTCTGCTGCCAGTGCTCCATGTGCACGCAGATGTGTCCCCGGAACGCCATGGGCCTGCATGTGGAGCCCCACAAGGCCATGCGGGCGCTGGCATCGGGCAATGATGCGCTGCTGGGCGATCACAACGGCATCTTCAGCTGCTGCGACTGCGGCATTTGTACGTATTACGCCTGCAACTTCGGCCTGAAGCCGTCCGTTGCAATGCAGCAGGCCAAGGGCCGCCTGCAGCGCCAGGGCATTAAGCCGCGCAAAGAAGTCAAATATGCCCCGGATGGCGGCATTGAAAACAAGCGGGTGCCGACGGAACGGATGCTCCTGCGGCTGGACCTGAAGCAATTTGACGGTGACGCGCCCATGGGCCCGGCCATCACGGCGGACGCGGTGCGCATCCCGCTGAAAATGCACATCGGTGCGCCCAACAAGCCCGTCGTGCAGGAAGGCGACCGGGTCACCTGCGGGCAGCTGATCTCCGAGCCGACAGGCCTCGGCGCAAGAATTCACGCTTCGATCGACGGCGTCGTGGCGGCAGTCACGGCGGATTACATTGAGATAAGGAAGTGACACCATGAGCGCAATTGGCATGAACGAATTTATGAGCATTCCCACCGGGATGTTCGCCTGCGACGCAATGCTGAAAGCGGCGGACGTAGAGCTGGTCAGCGCGGGCTGTGTCTGCGCCGGGAAATATTATATCGTCGTCACCGGCGATGTGGCAGCAGTCCGCTCGGCGGTCGAGGCCGGGAAGGCGGACAGTGAAAGCTACCTCGTTGACAGCCTGGTGATCCCCAATGTGGATTCGCAGGTCGCCCCGGCGATTTGTGCCTGCACGTCCGTGGAGCAGCTCAATGCCCTGGGCATTATGGAGTGCTACTCCCTGTGCGCTGCCATTCACGCGGCGGATGCCGCAGCCAAGGCGGCGGATGTCACGCTGCTGGAGGTCCGGCTTGGCCGGGGCTTGGGCGGCAAGTCCTTTGTTTTGCTGACCGGCGAGGTGGCCGCTGTCGAGGCGTCCATCCGTGCTGCAGAGGCGTTGGAGGAGACACAGGGCCTGATGGCCCGCAGCTGCGTCATCCCTTCACCGCATCCGGATATGCTGAAGGCCATCGGCTGAGGCGATCCCCCCATTCATTTGTCAATCCATACACGTTGTTTTTAGGAGGAACCAATTATGAAAGAAGCACTCGGAATGGTAGAGACCAGAGGCCTGATCGGGGCCATTGAAGCAGCTGACTCCATGGTCAAGGCGGCAAATGTTCATCTGATCGGCAAGCAGCAGATCGGCAGCGGTCTTGTGACCGTGATGGTCCGCGGCGATGTCGGTGCAGTCAAGGCGGCGGTCGACGCAGGCGCGGCGGCAGCTAAGCGTGTGGGCGAGCTGTATGGCGTGCATGTCATTCCGCGTCCGCATAGCGACGTTGAATTCATCCTGCCCAGCATCGAGGCGCAGGCGTAATGTACCGGGGCATCGTGGCCGGCACGGTCGTCGCGACGGTCAAGGAACCCCATCTGGAAGGGGTCCCGCTGCTGGTCGTCCGGAAAATCGAAAACGGTGTGGAAAAGGGGCTGATCGTGGCCGCTGACCACACACGCCAGGCGGGCTATGGCGATGAGGTCTATCTCATCGGCTCCAAAGAGGCCGCCCGGATCTTCCGGCAGGATCTGCTGCCGGCCGATGCCGCCATTGTCGGATTTATCGACACCTATAACGAAGAGCTCTAAGAAAGGGGGTGTCGCCGGTGCGCTTGGCACGTGTGGTGGGGAATGTCATCTCCACCGTCAAGGATCCGTGTTATACCGGCTATAAGCTGATGCTGGTCGAATATTTGGACCCGGATACCCGCCAGCCGGACGGCGCCCGCCAAATCGTGTTCGACTGTGTGGATGCCGGGGTCGGCGATATTGTCTTGGTCAATATTGACGGCGGCGCGGCCAACATGCTGCTGAACGACAAAGTCTGCATCGCCGATCAGACGATCTGCGGGATTATCGACAGCTACACCAGTCACGGTGAGCAGACATTCGCGCCGTTTTCGGACTAAGCCCGGTTCCGGGCCGCGGCGCGGCGATATCGCATACCGGGGCTGCCCCAGGCGGCCCCGGGGCAAACGCATTTTTGCGGAGGTTCATTACATATGGAATTCGACAGAGACTTACAATCAATTCAGGAAGTCAGAAACCTGATCACCAATGCGAAAAAAGCGCAGGAAGCCTATGCCTCGTTTACCCAGGCACAGGTGGATCACATTGTAGAAGAGATCGCCAAGGCCGGCGCGGCCCATGCCGAAGAGCTGGCCAAAATGGCGGTTGAGGAGACGGGCTTCGGCGTCTGGCAGGATAAGATCCTTAAAAACCTGCTAGGCAGCACCATGACCTACGACTCCATTAAAGATATGAAGACCGTCGGCATCATCCGGGAGGACCCGGCGGCGGGCATTTTCGAAGTGGCCGTTCCCATGGGCGTCGTGGCGGCGCTGATCCCCTCGACGAACCCGACCTCGACGGTCCTGTATAAGAGCATCATCTCCCTGAAGGCAGGCAATGCCATCGTCATCAGCCCGCACCCCAATGCGAAGAAGAGCATTCTGCGCACGGTGGAGATCGTCAAGGACGCTGCCCGCCGGGCAGGTGCGCCGGAGAATCTGGTGCAGTGCATTACCATCCCCTCCATGGAAGGGACGAGCGCGCTGCTGAAGGATCGCCGGATCGGCATCATCCTGGCCACCGGTGGTGAGGCGATGGTCCGGGCGGCCTATTCTTCCGGCAACCCGGCCCTGGGTGTCGGCCCTGGCAACGGCCCGGCCTTTATTGAAAAATCCGCCAATATCCCACTGGCCGTCAAGCGCATCTTCGACAGCAAGACGTTTGACAACGGCACCATCTGTGCATCGGAGCAGAGCGTCGTCGTTGAGCGCTGCAGCAAGGATGCCGTAATGGCAGAGCTGACCCGCCAGGGCGGCTATTTCATGAATGCGGAGGAGTCGGAGAAGGTCTCCAAGTTTATCCTCCGGGCCAACGGCACGATGAACCCCGCCATCGTCGGCAAGAGCGCGGCGCGCATTGCGGATATGGCTGGGATCTCCATCCCGGCGGGCACCCGCGTGCTGATCTCGGAGCAGACGACGGTCAGCAAGAAGAACCCCTATTCCCGGGAAAAGCTCTGCCCGATCCTGGCGTTCTATGTCGAGGACGATTGGCATGCCGCCTGCGAGCGCTGCATTGAGATCCTCAACAACGAAGGCGTGGGCCATACGATGACGATCCACAGCGAGAACAAGGACGTCATCCGGGCCTTTGCGCTGCGTAAGCCTGTCTCCCGGCTGCTGGTCAATGTGGCGGCGGCACTGGGCGGCGTCGGCGCGACGACCTCTCTGCCCCCGGCACTGACCTTGGGCTGCGGCGCCGTCGGCGGCAGCGCGACTTCGGATAACATCACACCGCTGAACCTGATGAACATCCGCCGGGTCGCCTACGGTACGAAGGAGCTGTCCGACCTGCGCGGCGGCCATCCGGCGCCGGACACTGCGGCGCCTGCTGCTTCTGGCAGTGCGGCGAAGCTCAGCGCCTCACAGATCGAAGCGATTTCCCAGTCCCTGCTGCAGCAGCTGCGGGGCTAAGCGATTTACCAAACGAAAAAACGATCCCGCACGTCAGAGAAATTGACATGCGGGATCGCTGCTTTTACTTAAAAAGGGACACACACTCAGTCCAACTTCTGGACCTTTGTTGTTGCGACCTCTTTGCTGGAGCGATGCAGCAGGGCAAATGCACCCATGTAAGCAAAAAGCAAGCCCAGGCCGAGGTCAGAGAGGGTGGCGCGCAGGAATTCAGAGTCTTCCGTCAGTAAAATGGAGAGCATGGTGGGGATCTCTCCATAGGTCCAGCCCGGCAGCTCGCCGCCGGAGATCATTTTCATAAGGGTGAAGGCATCCGCGGCAAAGGTCCCAAGCAGGACGCCCAGCAGGACGGATAGGATCAAAATCACGATTTTGCCCTTCCCCTTTTTGCCGTGCAGCAGGCGGTAGCCCCGCTCTGCCAGCCAGCCGATGATGCAGCCGACGATGGCGGCGATATAGCCGAGATTCAGGACCAACGCCCAGACAAGCGCGCCGACGATGGCGCCCAGCAGCGCGCCGAGCAGACCCCTGGCGTAGGAGCCGGTGGCCTCCTCCTGGGCGCGAGAGGCGGCCATGGAAATGCTGCGGTCCATCTGCTGGGCGCAGCCGGGGTGCAGATGATAGGCGACACCGTCGACCATTTGCCAGGTGCTGCCCTGGGTGAGACTCTGGCCGCACTGGGGGCAGATCTCGCTGCCTGTTGCGCCGTGGGCGGCCAGGAGCGGGAAGAACCAGTCGATAAACGCGCGGATCTTTTTCATCGTACCCGGGTTGTCTGTAAATTGGATGACGATGCCGTTTTCGACCGGGATCAGCTGCTGTACCCGGTATTCTTTTTGCAGGTCGTGCGGCGCAAGGTCGGCCTGCAGGGCGGCGTATTGGCTTTGATCCGGGAATCGGGTCGTCACGGCGAGGGTTTTGGTACCGGCACCGTCGCGCAGGGTGACACTGTAGCCGGCCAGGCTCCCGTAGGCGATGCCGTGGGCGCAGTGAAGTTGATGCTCCTGCGCCAGCTTTTTCAGGGCGGGACTGAGCATAAAATCTCTCCTTTTCTTTTTCTGCGACCAGCATAGCATACCGGCCGGGGAAAGTCAATAAAGCAGGGAACGCAGTGGAAAACTTGCGCGGCGGCGGGATTTTCTCTTTTCGCCCGGCGGGTTTTGTGGTATACTATACAAATAAGGCGACGGCTTTTGCCGTTTGCTGCCGATATGGACGGCTTTTCTGCCGAAAAGGAGGCATTTTGAAATGATCACATGTTACAACTGCGGCAAGCAGGTTTCGGACGAGACGCTGATCTGCCCGGAGTGCGGCGCGCTGGTGCGCCGGTATGAAGCACCGCGGCAGACCCCTGAGACGGACCAGCTGCTGGCCTATCAGTCGGTCCGGCAGAGCGCGGCGCAGCAGGCGCAGCCCGGGCGGTTTTATTTCACCGGCGGGTTCAAGGTCTGGTTTTGGCTGTGCATGGTTTTTTTTATCATCTATACCTTTAGCTTTGCCGTGACGGGGCTGAGCTTTTTGCAAAATAACCAGGCATCCCAGATGCTGACACAGCTGTATAGCGATATGGGCGTCAATTTGGCGCAGACCTTTGGCTCTTTGGATCGGGCTGGGCTCTATATGCTTATCAATGCCGGCGGTTGCCTGGTAGCCGGCGTGTTGCTTCTGTTGGTGTATACGACGCGGCAGCCTAAATTCCTGCTGGTGCAGTTGGGCGGCTCGGCTTTGGCTGGTATCGCACTGGCGGTGCTGGTTGGCATAAATCTCATCTGCCTGGCGGTGGTGGTCTGCGCCTGCGTGACGCTGCTGCTTCTGCGGCGCCAACTGCCGCGGCGCAAAGAGTAAAATAAGCGGCAAACCGGTGTATACCGGTCTGCCGCTTTTGCAAGACGCTATAAAGGGTTCAATCCTACTATACCGCGGTTTTTCCTCGGTGGCAACTGTTTTTTGCTGGCGGTGGGAAATTTTGTTTGATCGGGGCAGAATAGGGTGGTCCCTCTGGAAAAAGTTGTAAAACATTGAGCGTTGATTTTAAAAAT
>CAUBIP010000037.1 GCA_958436045.1 uncultured Oscillospiraceae bacterium
GGTTCTATACCAGAGGTATCACCGGTGGATCCGTTCCAGCTCCGGCACCGGCAGCAGCCGATAGGAGATCACATAGACCACCGCCGAGAGCACCACACCGGCAATGATATCCAAAAATGAGTGCTGCTTGACCAGCACGGTAGAGGCGTTGATCAGAAGGCCCAGGATCAAGATCGCCGGGCGAACCCATTTATGCTGCACCTCAGTATGATACCACGCAGCAATGGCCGCGCAGGTCCCGACGACGTGCATACTGGGCAGCACATTGGTATTCGTATCGGCCGCATAGATCAGACGCATGATTCGGGAGAAAATATCGTTGCCCAATGCAGTCGGGCGCAGATCCTGCCCATTGGGGAACACCAGGCAGATCAGCAGACTGACCGTCAGCCCGATGGAGACGAAATACATATACCGCTGAAACACCTTCGGGTCCTTCCACAGAAGATACAGACCCGTCCCGATCGCCAGCGGGTACCACATGACATAAAAGACCACAAACGCCGGGCAAAAGGGAATCCAGTCGTCCACCTTACAATAAGAGACCCAGTAGTCCGTCGTGATGACTTGCTCCACGATAAAAAACAGCACCAGATAAACCGGTAAATACAAGACCCAGAGAACATAAGGATATTTTTTGATAAATTGGCGCAAAATGTCCCTCCAATCTCCGGGCTGCGCGGTCAGGTATGGGCGCGGATATACGCGACGACATCCTGAAATGTGGCAATGCCAGGCAGGTCTGCCTCGTCGATGGTGATGGAGAATTGATCCTCCAACGCCAACACAACGCCCAGCATCTCCAGCGAAGAGACACCCAGATCCTCCCGCAGGCGGCATTCCGGCGTCAGCGCCGCCACCTCGCAGCCCAGTTCGTCGACAAAAATCTGCCGGATGGTTTCTTCCATAGCATTATACCTCATTTTTCTTATTTTGCATAGAGTTTTCCAACAAGCCAATTGGAAATCCTCGCCGGGAGCAGCTTGAGCAGCAGCACGCAGCAGCGATAGACAAAGCCGATGGTATACAGTGGCTTATGGGACGTGCGCAACGCAACCTTGCCGACAAACCGCCCGGCCGCCTCCGGCGCCATGCCGGTGCGCTCATCCTTTTCCATCCCGGCGACGGAGCGGCTGATGCGGCCGCCATAAATTTCATCGCCCGCCGGAATTTTTTGCCGGGCATCGGTAAAGCCGGTGCAGATATCCCCAGGCATAACGGCGCAGACGGTGATTCCAAAGGGACGCACCTCATTGGCCGTCGCGAGTGTAAAATCATTGATTGCCGCTTTTGAGACGGAATAATACGTCTGGAACGGAATGGCCGCCGGAGCGGCGACGGAGCTGAGATTTACGATCCGCCCGCTCCCCTGCTGCCGCATCACCGGCAGCACAGCGTGGGTCATGGCGGCCATGCCCCAGAAATTGACATCCAACTGCCGCCGGGCTGTGGCAAGGTCCGTAAACTCCACCGCGCCGGAGATGCCGAACCCGGCGTTATTGACCAGGATATCAATGCGCCCTGCCTCGTCCAGGACGCTTTTGACCGCCCGGGCCACATCGGCCTCCTGGGTCACATCCACGCAGATATGATGAAACCGGGCGTCGTCACACGGGCGACGGCTGACAGTATAGACGGTACAGCCCTGGCTTTGCAGGTAGGCTGCCGTATGCAGGCCGATGCCGGAGGTGCCGCCGGTCACGATCACGATCTTTCCCATGCCCTCACGCCTCCTTCAAAACGCCGGCAATCTGATCCAGCGCTTCATCAATGAGTGCCTCGGTCAGGCTGGCCATATAGCTGGTGCGCAGCAGGCATTCGCCGGGGTTGCAGGCAGGCGGCAGGACCGGGTTGACATAAACCCCCGCCTCATAGATTTCTTTTGCCTTTCGAAGCGTATTGCCCGGCTCGTAGGTATAGATAGGAATAATCGGTGTCTCCGCCTCGATCATCGGGATCTGGCGGCGATGCATCCCAGCTCTGGCATACTCAGAAAGATCCTGCAGCCGCTGTACCAGCTCCGGATGCGCCCTCAGATGCCGCAGCGCCGCCAGGGCGGACGCCGCACAGGCAGGCGGGATAGACGCCGAGAAGATAAACGGTCGGGATGCATGGCGCATATAGTCGATGATCCGCGCGGACCCCGCAACATAGCCGCCCAGGCTCGCCAGGGATTTGGAGAACGTGCCCATATACAGGTCGACCTCTTTTTCCAGGCCAAAATGACTGGGAGTCCCCCGGCCGCCCTCCCCGAGGACACCCAAGCCGTGGGCATCGTCCACCATGACTCTGGCGCCGTACTGCCGCGCCAGGCGGACGATCTCCGGCAGGTTGGCAATCTCGCCGGTCATGGAGAAGACGCCGTCTGTCACGATCAGAATGCCACCCTTGGGGCTGTAGGCCGCCAGCAGACGCTCCAGGTCCTGCATATCGTTATGCTTAAACGTATACATCCGGGCGAAGGACAGCTTGCAGCCGTCGTAAATGCTGGCGTGATTCTCTTTGTCGCAGAGGATATAGTCGCCGTGCCCGGCAATGGCACTGATGGCGCCCAGGTTGGACTGAAAGCCCGTCGAGAAGGTCATCGCCGCGTCCTGATGCAGGAAATCGGCCAGCTCCGCCTCCAGCTCCAGATGCAGCTGCAGCGTGCCGTTTAAAAACCGGGAGCCGGAGCAGCCGGTGCCGTACTGGCGCAGCGCCGCGATCCCCGCCTCGATGACGGCGGGCTCCACCGTCAGGCCCAGATAGTTATTGGAGCCCAGCATGATGCGCCGTGCGCCTTCCATGGTCACGGTGACGTCCTGACGAGATTCCAGGGCGTGGAAATACGGGTAGAGCCCCATATCGCGGATCTCATCCTGGATAAAGGTCTCGTAACACTTGGCAAACAGATCCATCACTTTGCCTCCTGTTCCCGCTTTCTGGCCTCTTCCTCCTCCAGCTCCCGGTAGGCGACCTTGCCGACCAGGGTCTTGGGCAGCTCTGTCCGGAATTCGATCTCCTTCGGCAGCGCATACTTTGCCATATTCTTCCGGCAGTAATCCATCAGCGCCGCCCGCCGCTCTTCACTGGCGACGATGCCGGGCTTCAGGACGACAAACGCCTTGACCCGCTGCATTTTCAGCGGATCCGGCACGCCGATGACGCAGCTCATATGGACCATCTCATTGGCATCGAGAATATTTTCCAGCTGAGAGGGGTAGACATTGTAGCCGCTGGTGATGATCATCCGCTTGATGCGCTGGCGGAAGTAGACAAAGCCGTCGGCGTCCATCATGCCCAGGTCGCCGGTGTGGACCCAGGTCAGGCCGTCGTCATGCTGCTGCAGGGCCTGGGCAGTCTCCTCTGGGTTGTTGACATAACCCAGCATGACCGTCGGACCAGCCAGGCAGATCTCGCCCTCCTCCCCATAGGGGAGCTCCTCCTGGGTGCCGGTCTTTACGATCTTGTAATAAGTATCCGGGAACGGGAAGCCGATGCTGCCCTCCCGGGCCATATGCAGCGGCGTCAGGCAGCTGGCAGTGACGCACTCCGTCGTGCCGTAGCCCTCGCGCACTTGTATCGTAGCATGATGGTCAAAGAGAAATTTGTCGAACCGTTTCTTGAGCTCGATGGAGAGGGAGTCGCCGCCGGAGAATACGCCCTTGAGGCAGCTCAGGTCGGCTCCGTTCATACAATCCAAACGCAGCAGCGCCTCGAACAGCGTCGGCACACCGGCGACAAAGTTGCAGCGCTCCTTCACCATAAGCTTGGCGTAGCTCTCCGGGGTAAAGCGCGGCACAAGCAGGCAGCGGCCGCCATTGCCGAGCATAGAGTGAATCGTCACGCCCAGGCCGAAGCCGTGGAACATCGGCATGACCGCCAGCATTTTATCCCCTGGCCGGAACATCGGGTTTATCGCGATAATCTGGGCCGCCAGGGCGTTGAAATTCAGGTTGCTGAGCAAAATGCCCTTCGTCGTGCCCGTCGTCCCGCCGGAGTAGAGAATGACTGCCGGATCCGTCTTCTGCTGTTTGGCCCGGTAAGTGCTGCGGAATTTTTTCCCCTGACGCAGGAAGTCGCCCCAGTAGAGTACCGGCGCGTCTGCCGGGATCTTCGGAATCTTCCGCCCCTGGGTCAGGGCAAAGCCCACCTTCATGGCGGGGCTGAGAGCATCGCCAATCTTGGCGATGCTCAGATGGTTGAGCTCGACCTTGTCGCGGATGGCAGCAAACTTGCCATAGAATTGGTCCAGCGTGATGGCCGCCACGGACTGGGACTCCCGCAGATAGAATGCGATCTCATTTTCGCCGGAGAGCGGGTGGACCATATTGGAAATGGCCCCCACCAGGTTGACTGCGTAGAACATCACCACCGTCTGCGGGCAGTTGGGCATACAGATGGTGACCTTGTCGCCGGGCCGGATGCCAATATATTTCAGTGCCTTGGCGCACGCATGCACCTGAGAGACAAATTCGGCATATGTCGTGGACCGGCCCATAAAATCGAAGGCAATGTGCTTCGGGTACTTCTGGGCGACCGCCTCCACCAATTCAAACATGGTGCCTTCAAAATACGCAAGATGCGCGGGAATAGCACCGTAATTGGCAAGCCACGGGGCTTTCACTTCCATCATGTTCTCCTCCTTAATCAAGCGATGTGTACAAAACCGCGCTGTATCATACAAGCTCTGATTCGTAATCCACCGGGGTCTGGATGGGTTCATCCAGCAGCTCCGGCTGGGACAGAAGTCGCCGCAGCAGGTGGATACTCTTGGCAAAATAGACTCCGTCTGCAATGCGCTCATCAATGGTCAGTCCCAGCTCCAGCGCATCGCGCATCTGGACGGAGCCATCTGGTTGGAAGAAGGGAGTCAGCTTTTTCTCGCCGATAACAACAAAAATAGAGTTGGTGCCCCAGTTGACCAGATGATGATAATTGGCGTGCATTTTAATGCTGCCCAGGTTTGAGACAAAGACGCTGGCAAAATACGGGTCGTCCTTCATCAGGGCCGCAGGGTATCTGCCGTGGTAATCCAGCCAATTCAAGAAGCTCATCACGAAGCGAAGCAGGCCCCGGGGCAGCTTTGTCAGGATGCCCATTTTCTCCGTCGTACCCTCGGTCTTGTTTTCCTTGCGGACACTATAGACAATGTCCTTGACCTTGCCGTGGATCTGCTCCACCGGGGAGACCTCGCCGTCCTTATCAACCTTGATGATGGCCAGCGCCTCTGCACCATTGTCCTCAAACTTTTTCTTCACCACAAAGGCAAAGAGGATATCGTTCCGGTCATAGAGCCGGCGGCCGGCGTAGAAACGATTCATCCGGGGGCGCAACACCAGCACCTTGGCGATGGCAGCGCAGATGACATGGAAAAAGGTATATTTAAACTCCGGCCCGTCGGCATTTTTCTTCGCAAGATACGCCTCGACTGCCGTCATATCAAAAAGCTCCGTCAGCACCGCCTCGTTATCGCATCGATTGGGGACCATATGGGGCGTGATTAGGTGCATCGGGTCCGTCTCCGGCACAAGGATGCCGTCTTTGCGTTTGTATTTTGCCATTTTCTCTCTCCTATCTCACCGCCCGCTTACAGCAGAGCGATCGCTGTTCGCAAAAAACATAAAATCAACAAACTTATAGGTAAGTTTACCACAAGCAGTAATAAATTTCAATATTATCCTGTCAGTTTCGTACGATTTGCACACATTCACACAGGCGCAGTCTATTTTTTCCCGGCTGCTTGTGAAAATTCCAACACAATTCTCCCCCGCCGCACAAAAACGGCAAAAAAAGCGTGCCGAATCGAAGCGCCGCAGGCCCGATACCCCGGCTTGCTTTGTGTGGAAAATGACAAAAAGCAGCCTTGTACCCCTCAAAACGCTATACAATGCCGCGATTTTCGTGGTATAATAATAAATACAATCGAAACAGCGCTGATTCTCACGGAGGAAAACCAAATGGCGAAAGAAAAAAGATTTAAAAAAATCTATTCTCAGGGAAGCATGGCAGAGCAGACTGAAATTTGGGTAGACACGGAAACAGGGGGCAATGATTTATATCCCATGTGCGGATATTCCGGCGGTATGACTCTCCTGCTGGATCAAGACGGGAAACTCGTCATCACAAAGCGCGAAGCCTAAACGGTGACCCATATGGAAAATTTCAAGGAAAAAGACTATAAAGTTTTCGAATTATTCGCGCAGCAGTGGGCGCTTGTGACCGCCGGTTCGCTGGCGCATTATAATACCTGCACAATCGGCTGGGGCAGCCTGGGGAACCTCTGGGGGCGCGCAGGCAAAACCCGGCCGACCGTCACAGTTTATGTGCATCCGGCCCGTTACACCAGCGAGTTTTTAAAAAGCAGCGACACGTTCACCGTCAGCTTTTATCCCCAAAGCCGTAAGCAAGCGTTGGGTTACCTCGGGTCCCATTCTGGCCGGGATGGCGATAAGGTCGCCGTGGCCGGTCTGACGCCTGTCACATTTGGGCAAGGTGTGACGTTCCAGGAAGCCAATTTAACATTTCTCTGCAAAAAGCTGTATCAGCACCAGTTTTCCAAGAAAGATCTCGCACCGGAAGTACAAGCGGATTACGCCGCCCGGCCAGAGGTATATCCAGATCTCAAGGGCAGCTGGCAGCCACATATTGTTTTTGTCGGCGAGATCATTGCCGTCAAAGACGAGAGATGACCCCAGAAGTCAAAGCAGAAAATGCTGCCCGCGATCACAACACCATCCAGCGCCGCGCCCGCAGCCATCTTTTGCAGGGGCGCAAAAACATGCAGCCGGTACCGCGCATCAGGCGGCACCGGCTGCTTTGTTGCTTTCTGGGCTTTGCAAGGCCCCTAGGTTTGTAAATCGAAATTCTATCACGCCTGCGGCGTAGGCTGCTCCCAGCCTGCGTCCTCGACTTCGTTGTTTTTCTGCCGGTGCATCAGATCAAACAGGGCCTCGCTTGCCGGCTTGTCCTCATAGAGCACCTGGTAGGCCTCCTCTGCGATGGGCATGCTGACGCCTGCCTTCCGGGCCAGCTCCACGGCAGATTTTGTGGCATAATAGCCCTCGACGACCGCGCCGACCTCCTTCATCGCCTCCTGGGCCGTCTTGCCCTGGCCGATGAGAATCCCAGCCCGGCGGTTCCGGGAGAACATGGAGGTGCAGGTGACGATCAGGTCCCCCACCCCGGCAAGGCCCGCAAACGTCGCCGGGCGAGAGCCCAGGGCGACACCTAGGCGGGCCGTCTCCGTCAGGCCGCGGGTCATGAGAAGCGCCTTGGTATTATCGCCGTACTCCAGCCCGTCACAAATCCCGGCGCACAGGGCGATGACATTCTTGAGTGCCGCCGCCAATTCAACACCGATGACGTCGGGGCTGCCATAGACCCGGAAACGGCGGCTCATAAATGTATCTTGCACTAGGTCCGCCAAGCGCTTATCCGCACAGGCCGCAACGCAGCCGGTGGGCACGCCCCGGGCGACCTCTTCCGCGTGACTCGGGCCGGAGAGAACTGCGACGGTCTTCCCCGTGATCTCCGAGACGATCTCGGACATCCGCTTACCCGTATCCGCCTCGATGCCCTTTGTCACAGAGACGACGACCGTCTCCGGCTCCAGATACGGCGCGATTCGCATGGCCGTCTGCCGGACTGCAAACGACGGCGTTGCCATGACGACCATCCCCATGCCCCTGACGCAGGCCGGGTCACTGGTGCAGGCGATGACATCCGGCAGCACGACCCCCTTGAGAAACGGGTTCTCCCGGGCGTGGTCCAGCCGTTCGCTCTCCTGCTGGGTATGGGACCACAGGGTCACCTGGTGACCGTTATTATGCAGCACGATGGCCAGGGCCGTCCCCCAGCCGCCGCTGCCGATGACTGCGATCTTCATAACGTTCGCACCTCCTCAGGCGTCCCGGTCGCCCTTTTGGCGAACGGTGATCTTGATCGGCGTCCCCTCCAGGCCGAACACAGCGCGGATCTGGTTTTCCAGATAGCGCTGGTACGAGAAATGGAACAGCCGGGCGTCGTTGCAGAAAAAGACGAAGTGGGGCGGCTTGACGCCGACCTGCGTCATATAATAGATCTTCAGGCGGCGGCCCTTGTCCGTCGGCGGCTGCACCCGGGCCGTCGCATCCTCCAGGATATTGTTCAGCATCCCGGTGGTGATGCGCATGGCACTGTTGGCCGCAACAGAATTGATCGCCTCAAAGAGCCGGTTCACCCGCTGCCCCGTCAGGGCGGAGAGGAACAGCACCGGCGCATAGGTCATAAAGCCCAGGTCCCGGCGGATGGCGGCGGTTTTCTCGTCCATCGTCTTTGTCTCTTTTTCGACGGTATCCCATTTATTGGCCACGATGATGCACGCCTTGCCCGCCTCATGGGCCAGGCCCGCGATCTTTGTATCCTGCTCTGTCACGCCCTCGTTGGCGTCGATCAAAATCAGGCAGACGTCGCAGCGGTCGATGGCCTGGATGGAGCGCATATTGGAATAGCGCTCGATGGCGTCATCCACCTTGGACTTGCGGCGCATCCCGGCGGTGTCGATGAGCAGGTAGCGGCCCGATTCGTTTTCATAATACGTGTCGATGGCATCCCGCGTCGTCCCGGCGACGTTGGAAACGATGACCCGCTCATGACCGAGAATCTTATTGAGCAGGCTGGATTTTCCGACATTCGGCTTGCCGACAATGGCGACCTTGATGATATCCGGGTCGACTTCCTCCTCCGTCTCCGGCGGGAAATGCTCGACGCAGAAGTCCAGCAGCTCCCCCGTCCCATGGCCGTGAATGGCCGAGACCTCGATGGGGTCGCCTAGGCCCAGGCCGTAGAATTCATAGACCTCCGGATTGACCGGGCCGACTGCGTCGCATTTATTGACCGCCACAACCACCGGCTTTTTGCTGCGCTTGAGCATCGTCGCAACTTCCTGGTCCGCCGCCGTCATGCCGACACGGACGTCGGTCACCATAATGATCACATCCGCCACCTCGATGGCGATCTCCGCCTGGCGGCGCATAAACAGCAGCATCTGGCTGTCCGTCGACGGCTCGATGCCGCCGGTGTCGATCAGATCAAAGGTCCGGCCATTCCAGTCGCACAGGCCGTAGATCCTGTCCCGTGTGACGCCGGGGGTGTCCTCTACAATCGCGGTCCGGCGGCCGGTCAGCTTATTAAACAGCATGGATTTGCCCACATTCGGGCGGCCGACGATCGCAACAACAGGTTTTGCCATACCGTCGCCTCCTTTTTCTTTCATTTTGCACCGATGCGGACAAGCCGCGGCGCATTTTTCCTAGGAATGATACGAATTATACATATTATGCCAAGAAACCGGCAAAAAATCAAGCAAAGAAAAAAGAGAAAGGCAAAACGCCTTCCTCTTCTCTCATTACCAGCTTTTCCGCGCCACAGGCGCTTCCTCTGGGAATCATTTTGCTTCTACAGCAATGACTTCACGTCCGTTATAGGTACCGCAGCTTCTGCAAGCTCTATGGGGCAAACGGGGTTCGCCGCACTTCGGGCAAGCTACCACACCGGGGATCGTAAGTTTCCAATGGGAATTGCGTCTCTTGTCTCTTCTTGCCTTGGATACTTTTCTCTTCGGAACAGCCATCGTGACACCTCCTTGGTCTGAATGCTTTACAGCATAGTGTTTCTTTTATTGTTCTTTTTCTGTCAGGAGCTGCTTGAGTACAGCCAGGCGGGGATCCGACTCCTGTTGGCACTTGCACGTCTCCCGGTTCAGATTTGCACCGCACCGGCAGCAAAGGCCCTTGCAATCCTCCGCGCACAGCAGCCTGGAGCCCATTTGCAGCACGAACGAGGTCGTGATGATATCCTCCAGATCTGCGCTGTTTCCCTGCAGCAGAAATACCCATTCGTCTTCGTTTTCCTCGTCTTCCAGTTCTGTCACCAGAATGGCTTCCAGGGGGAACGTGACGTCGCGGGTAAACGGCTCGGCACAGCGGTCACAGATGCCGTCCAGATGGGCGTGCACCGCGCCTTCCAGCTGCAGAACACCTGCGACATTGCGCACCGTTCCCTCCGCTGTGACAGGCTCCTTCGCCGGGCAGCAGCTTCCAAACTGCAGATCACTCAGATCAAGGCTCGTTTGAAACGCAGTCTGCTTGCCGGGCGCGTCTATCAGCTTTGATAAATCCAGCAGCATCATACAAACTCCAATCCGCAGCCATGTCAAAGTCCTTGCATGTCATAGTCATGCAAAAAGTATTATACCGTGCAAGAAAACATTTGTCAAACAATTTTTTAGCTGCAAGAAAAATATTTGCCGTCTTCCCGCGTTAATTCTGTTTTTTCTTTTTGAGCGGGTGCTTTTCCCCGTTTTCGTCCACAAGATATGTGTTGTCCAGCTGCGCCTGCAGATTCTGCCGCACGGCGGCGATATAAATCTTCCGCAGCCGGTCCCGCTCTTCAGCTTCTTCCGGGGTGAGGCCCTCGGCCTTGGCCTTGTGGGCCAGTTCGTTGATGCGCTTTACCGTTTCTTCGATCATAGCCGTCACCCCACCGCGATATCCGCCTGGCCGACGCTCTGGCCGTCTGAAGCCTGAACAACGGTGCAGCCCCCGGGGGACGTCACATAGAGCAGGTCTCCAGCGCGCAGCACGCGGGTCGCATCCGTCACGCTGACGGCGACCTCGCCGATCTCGGTAATGGCATCGTCCGCCACGCGGAAGAGCAGGAGCGTACCGTCGCCCGGCAGCGCGATGACCCCATCCTCCGGCGAAACCAGGACGCTGCTCAAATGATAGCGGATGTTCAGATAATTCTGCCCGTAATTTGCCTCCGCAACGGTCTTGAGCGTCGCGCCATCCTGCTCTAACAGCTGCAGCTTGCCGCCCGCCGTCAGGCCCAGGAAGCGGTCGCCATAGCGTAGCAGGATCTCCGCCGGGTCGTTGCCGGACAGGGCCTTGCCCATGGCGGGCGCAGTCGGATCGGACAGGTCCAGGGTGTAAACGCCCTCTGCCTTGTCATAGCTGACGGTATAGCCCAGCGTGCCGAGCAGGCGCTGGTAATAGATTAGGCTGCTGTCGGACAGGCCGGTCAGGCGGCCGACTTCCTGCAGCGTGCCATCCAAAATATGGACTTCATTGGAGAAGCTGTGCTTGCCCGGCTCCAGATTGGAAAAGCCCATAGAGTCGTCTTCAAACAGGCGGTTTGTATAGCTCTCGGCCATAGTTCCCAGGCGAAGATATCCGCCGTCATAGTCCAGCGACGACGCCTCCGGCAGGCGGCCATTGACGCAGGCGGTCTTCTCCAGCCGCAGGCCATCGGTGCAGTGCAGCGATGCGATGAGCGTGATGGCGTGGCTGTAATAGTCCGTCACCTGGTACTGATTTTCCTTGTATTGCTCCGACTGCTGCATCGCATAGCACCAGCCTGCCAAATAAAGCTTGTCGGCCGCGGCAAAGCACGGCTGCATCTGCCCTGTCACCGCCAGCGTATCCGTGGCGGTGCCGTTCTGCATCGAGATGGCGCTGAGGACGGTATACACCGGTGCATCGACCTGGTCGTTCACCAGGATCTTTTCCGCCGGCAGCTGCGCAGTCTGGCCTGCGGCGCCGCAGGTAGGGATAAAGCTGGCAGAGTCCTGCTCGTCCAGATTGATGACATAGTCGTCCGTCAGCAGATAGAGCGTGTCGTTTGCCAGATAGGCCGCCCGATAAGACCCGTCCTGCACGAAGTCCGCCACGGCCACCGGGGCCGCTTTGTCCTGTACATCATAAAGCTTGACATGAGTCTGGCTGACCGTCTCCGAGGACCATTCGCCGTTCTCCCCTGCCACAGTGTTCCAGGCGTAGACATACGTCATAACCGCCGCCAGATCACCGGAGACTGCCACGGCCTGGGCTGTTTCTTCATAATTATCATACCCCGCCGGGTCCGCCGTGACGCCTGTCGAGGAGACGACGACGGTATCCGCGCCCTGGGCCTGCAGGATCGTCAGTTCGCCGTCCTGCACCTGGTAGAGATAGCCGTTTGCCAGCACCGCCGCGTCCGCCTGGCTGACACCCTCGGGCAGCTGACGCGTATCATTGCTCTGCTCGCCGTAGTTCCCGGCGTAGGACGGGCGGTCGCCAGAGGCGAAAAATTCATCGACCACGCCGACATTTTCCGCGCTGGAATACGCGTCGCCATTGATGACGCCTGCCAGAAGCTGGGCAAGCTCGTCGTAGCTTTCTGCCGGGGTCAGAGAATAATTCTCCATCTCAAACGCTGGGGGCGTCTTCCCCCCGCTCCCCTGCTGCGGGCCGTTGCTGCCGGCATCGTCGCTGCCTTTGCCGCTGCAGCCTGCCAGCGACAGGGTCAATAAAGCAATTGCCAGTATATATGCAATAAATTTCTTATAAAAATTCATATTCGCGCTCCTTTTTTCTTTCATCATACTAAACCTGTCCCCTCCTGTCAAGCCGCTTCGTTTCCTCTTGTATCCTGACGGGTTTTCGCCTATAATGTTCCCAGAAGCTAAAACGACGATCCACGTGATTCCATGGCGCGGCAGCGCCGGGAAGGAGCGATTTTTTCTATGAACATTGCGATCATCGGCGGCGGCGCAGCGGGGCTTATGGCCGCGCTGGCCGTCCCGCCGCAACATCAGGTCCTGCTGCTGGAGCGGCAGAGCCGGGTCGGCCGGAAGCTGCTGGCCACCGGCAACGGCCGCTGCAACCTCTCCAATCAAAACCTCACCCCCGCCAATTATCACGGCAGCGCGCCAGATTTCGCTCGCTATGCCCTGGCCCAGTTCGGTCCGGCGCAAACGCTGGACTTTTTCCGTGCACTTGGTCTGTTCACTGTCACAGAGCCCAGTGGCCGGGTTTACCCGATGAGCGACAGCGCCAATAGCGTCGTTGACGTGCTGCGACTGGCGCTGGCCCAGCAAAAAAATGTCCGGCTGGTGTGCGGCGCGGAAGTGACGGCAATCCGTCCCGGCCCCCCGTTTTGCCTGACGACGGGCGAGGCTCGATACACCGCAGACCGCGTCATCGTCACAGCAGGCGGCGCTGCAGGCAGCAAGCTGGGCGGCGGGACCGGCGGCTACCAGCTGCTAAAGGCCCTGGGCCACAGCTGCACCAAGCTCTACCCCAGCCTGGCCCAGCTGCGGACGGACCCGACCTATCCCCGCTCCCTCAAAGGGGTTCGAGTCGAAGGCGTCGTCACCCTTTACGACGGCAAAAAGCGCCTGGCCCGGCAGCAGGGGGAGATTCAATTCACAGAATATGGCGTCAGCGGCCCCGCGGTCTTTGCCATCTCCCGGGCGGCGGCCCCGGCGCGGCCCCAGATGGCCATTGTGCTGGACCTGATGCCGGAGGTCTCGGCTGCGGCGCTGCAGGCGGCGCTGGCCCAGCGCTGCCAAAGCGCCCCGGACCTGACCTGCGAGGAACTACTGACCGGTATGCTCCACAACCGCCTGGGCAGGACCCTGCTGCGCTACGCCGGTTTCTCCCTGGCCCGCCCGCTGGGCAGCCTGAGCGCCGGGGAGCTTGCCTCCATCGCTGCGGCTGTACACGCCATGCGCCTGCCCGTCACCGGAAATATGGGCATGGACGCCGCACAGGTGACCGCCGGCGGGATCGCGACAGAGGAATTTGACCCGCGCACAATGCAAAGCCGTCTGGTGCCCGGACTGTACGCCGCCGGGGAAGTCCTGGATATCGACGGCGACTGCGGCGGCTACAATCTGCAATGGGCCTGGTCCTCCGGACATCTGGCCGGGCAGCTGCGGAAAGGAGGGCGCGCCGATGCTGCAACTTAACGGGCTGGCCCTCGCCCCGGGCCACAGCCAGGCCCAGCTGCGGCAAGCTGTCTGCCGTGTGCTGCACTGCCCGCCTGCGGCGATCACCTCTCTGAAAATTCTCCGCCGCGCCATCGACGCGCGGAAAAAACCGGCGGTGAAATACATCTATAACGTCGCCGTCTCCCTGCGCAGCGCGGCGGAAGAGGCTACCGCGGCGGAAAAATGCCCCAAGGCCATCCCCTACCGGCCCAGCTGCTACACTCCGCCCGCGCCCTGCCCCAGCGGACCGCGGCCCGTCGTCGTCGGCTTTGGCCCGGCGGGCATGTTCGCCGCCCTGACGCTCGCCCAGGCGGGGCTGCGCCCCATCGTCCTGGAGCGAGGGCAAGACGCCGCAACGCGCCAAGCGCGGGTCGCCCAGTTCTGGGCAGATGGTGCGCTGGACCCGGACTGCAACGTGCAATTCGGCGAGGGCGGCGCCGGGACATTTTCCGACGGGAAGCTGAACACCGGCACCCACGATATCCGCAACCGCTATATCTTAGAGCAGTTGGTCCGGTTTGGCGCGGCACCAGACATTCTCCTTGACGCCAAGCCGCATATCGGCACGGATGTACTCGTCCAGGTCGTGCAAAACCTGCGGCGGGAGATCATCGCCCTGGGCGGGCAGGTCCGGTTCGGCGCAAGGTTGACGGGGCTAGGCCAAAGAGACGGGCAGCTGCACTGGGTCTGCTATAACGGCGACCAGAAGCTGGACTGCCGCGCGCTGATCCTCGCCGTCGGCCACAGCGCCCGGGACACCTTCTCCCTACTGGCCCAGACCGGCCTTGCCATGGAGCGCAAGCCCTTTGCCATGGGCGTGCGCATCGAGCACCCCCAGGCGCTGATCGACGCCGCCCAATACGGTGCGCCCCGGGACCCAAAGCGGCTCCCGGCGGCAGATTATAAGCTGGCCGTGCATTTGCCCGGCGGCGGCAGTGCCTTCACATTCTGCATGTGCCCGGGCGGCTATGTCGTCGCCGCGTCCTCCGGTCTGGGCGGGGTCGTGACCAACGGTATGAGCTATTCCGGCCGCGGCGGCGAAAATGCCAATGCTGCGCTGCTTGTCACACTGCAGCCGGAGGATTTCCCCGGCTCCGGCGTCCTGGCCGGGTGCCAGTGGCAAGCGGCCATCGAGCAGCGGGCCTTTGCCTACGGCGGCGGGAATTATTTTGCCCCGGCGCAGCGCCTGGGCGATTTCCTTCAAAACCGCCCGTCACAGCAGGCAGGCGCTGTCACGCCGACGTACCGCCCCGGCGTCACCTGGGGCGACCTGCGCCAGGTCCTGCCGCCGAAAATTACCGATACCCTGGCCCAGGCCATCCCGCTGCTGGACCGGCGGCTGCACGGATTTGCCCTGCCCGACGCAGTCCTGACCGCGCCGGAGACCCGCAGCTCCTCCCCGGTACGCATCATCCGGGGCCAGGACCTGCAGGCCAGCCTCGCCGGGCTCTACCCCTGCGGTGAGGGCGCGGGCTACGCCGGAGGCATCATGTCCGCCGCAGCCGATGGCATCCGCTGCGCCGAGGCGCTGATCGCCCGGCAGCAGAAATCGCCGGTATAAATTCCCCGCGGCCCGGCTATGCTTTTGCTGGGAGGGATGCAATTTGAAGTACAAATGGAAGCCGCTGGTGCTCGCTCTGGCCATTCCGCTGGCCGTTGGCAGCCTGTCCGCCCTGCTGACCCGGCAGGGCATGGCCGTGTTTCGCGCCCTGGAAAAGCCGCCGCTGGCGCCGCCGGGCTGGCTGTTTCCCGTCGTCTGGACGATCTTATTTTTGCTGATGGGTTTTGCCTCGTACCTGGTCTATGCCGCTGGGCGCGGCACACAGTCTGGCAGGACGGCGCTCTGGTTTTACGCGGTGCAGCTGCTCTTTAACTTTTTCTGGTCCATCTTTTTCTTCAACTGCGGCGCGTATCTGTTTTCCTTTTTCTGGCTGCTGGCCCTGTGGGT
>CAUBIP010000038.1 GCA_958436045.1 uncultured Oscillospiraceae bacterium
CCCCGGAGGGCGGCGTGTTGGTGAAGACACCGTAGGTGTCTGTGCTGATGTTTTCGATATCGTACGCCCCGGCGCTGTGGACATTGGCGCGCCAGTTGACAAAAAGGGTGTGGTTGCTGTAGGCCCCGGCGCTGGCGATCTGCTCGCCCTGCCAGGCCAGAATTTTGCCGTCCCAAGTCGCACCGGCTTTGTAGCGGAGCAGGAACGGGTGACGCTTGCCGGTGCGCTCGATAGACTCCTCACGGCTGTAGGCCCATTTGACGGGGCGGCCCGTTATGCGGCTGAGATATGCCGTCCGGGCGGCCAGCATCCCCAGGCCGTCCTCCTTGCCGCCAAAGGTGCCGCCGATGGTCTCCTGCACAATCCGTACCCGGTTGATGGGGATCTCCAGAAAATCGGCGACGTAACGGCGGGCGTAGTACGGGGCCTGGCAGCAGCAGTGGACGGTGATGAGCCCATCTGCCGGGTTACAGTAGGCCAGGGCCGCTTCGGGCTCGATATAAACATGCTCCGCGCACTGGGTCTCATACTCCCGCTCTAAGATCACGTCGCAGCGGGCAAAGGCTGCTTTGACATCGCCCTTGCGGATAGAGTAATGGGTCTCGGTAAAGCGGTTATCCGGGTATTCGTCCCGGACCCGGGGCGCATCCGGCGACAGAGCGTCGCGGATGGACAGGACGGCGGGGTACTCCTCGTATTGAACGGTGATGGCGTCCAACGCCTGCTGCACCAGAGTCGGGGACTCCGCCGCGACCAGGGCGACGAGATCGCCGCAGAAGCGGGGCCGGTCAGTGATATAGCGGTGCGAGCTGCAGGAGACGTGCTTTTTCACATCTGCCGGGGTCAGCACGCAGCGGACGCCGGGGATGGCCCGGGCGCGGCTTGCGTCGATGGAGACGATCCTGCCGCTGGCGATCCCGGCGCTTTTGCCGCCGCCATAGAGCATATCCGGCAGGTGCATATCCGCGGTGTAGCGGGCGCGGCCGGTGACTTTCTCGTAAGCGTCCGCCCGGGGCGGTGTTGTGCCCAGAACGTCAAACTGTTTTGTATCATGCAGTGGCATACGAAATGACCTCTCAAATCAAGCGATGATTGGCCCGAAACGCGGGATGCGTCATAGAGCATCTATTATTATAACAGAAAAGCCCATTCGGTTCAATCCAAATTTTGGACGCACCCCGCCGGAGAATTTTGGACGCTCCGGCCTGCCATAGCCAGGGAGATCTCCTCCACCGGCGGGTCTTTTCCATCAAAAACGCCTAGAATGCGCCCCTCGTAGCAGACGGCGATCCGGTCGGCCAGCTGTAGAATTTCGGCAAGGTCCGCAGAGATCAGCAGGACAGCACAGCCCCGCTGCTTTGCCTGGACCAGGTACTCGTGGACAAAGGCGGCTGCGCCGATATCCAGCCCCCGAATGGGGTGCGCGGCGACGAGGACATCCGGTTGCTGCTCCAGCTCCCGGGCCAGGATGACCTTCTGCTGGTTGCCGCCGGAGAGACTGGCCACCGGCTGCTGAGTGCTGTGGCAGCGGATGTCGTATTTTTCCCGCATCGTTTCGGCATAGCGGGCGATGGCGCGCCGGTTCAGGCCCCAGCCGCGCCACCGGACGCGCCGGTCGCCAGGCAGCAGCTTCATCATCAAATTCTCCTGGATGGACATGGCACCGGCCAGGCCCATCCGGTTGCGGTCCTCCGGAATATGGGCGACTTGGCGGCGGATGAACCAGCCCGGGTCAAAGCGGGTGACAGTCTGACCGTGGAACACGATCTGGCCGGACTCCGGCGTCAGCAGCCCGGTGACAGCCTGGGCAAGCTGGGATTGGCCGTTGCCGTCTACCCCGGCGATGCCTAAAATTTCGCCTGGGTGTAGGTCGAGGTCCACGTGGTCTAGCCCATTGTGCTTGGAGGCGGCATGGTAGCAGACCTGGCGCAGCTCCAGGATCGGCCCAGCCTGGGCCGTGGATTTTTCATAGATGCAGGTCTCGACCTGGCTGCCGACCATGGTGCTGGCCAGCGTTTGCTCATTTGCCTGGGTCATGTCCGTAATCTCGGCCACGGCTTCGCCCCGGCGCAGGACGAGAATGCGGTCGCTGATGGCCATGACCTCCCGCAGCTTGTGGGAGATGAAGAGGATGCCTTTTCCCTCCTGCTGCAGGCGGCGGATGATGGCAAAGAGCCCCTCGGTCTCCTCATCTGTCAGGACGGCGGTGGGCTCATCCAGAATCAGGATCTCCGCGCCGCGCCAGAGGGCCTTGAGGATTTCCACCCGCTGCTGCGCACAGACGGAGAGCTCCGTGATCTTCTGATCCAGAGAGACCTCCAGGCCGTATTTTTCCGAAAGCGCCTGGATCTGGGCTCGCAGCTTGCCTGCGTGGATCAAGACAGAGCGCTCCTGCGACAGACCCAGAATGATATTCTGGAAGACCGTCATAGCCTCTACCAGCATAAAGTGCTGGTGGACCATGCCGATCCCGCGCTGCACAGCGCTGGCGGGAGAGGTGAGCCGGACCTCCTGGCCATGGAGGAAGATTTTTCCCTCTGTCGGGTGGTACAGGCCGCACAGGACATTCATCAGTGTGCTTTTGCCTGCGCCGTTTTCCCCCAGAAGAGTCAGGACCTCGCCTTGGTGCAGGGTCAGGCTAATATCCCGGTTGGCGGTGAAAACGCCGAATTTTTTCGTGATATGCTCCATCCGGAGCAGGCACTCGGCCATAGCGTGGGCCTCCTTTCGGCTACCGGTGCGGCGTGCGCCGCACCGGGGCGGTTGGGTTAGTCAGCGGGTCAGGGTGATTTCTCCGGCGGCCAGCTTATTGTAGATATCCATGGCCTGGGCCTCAAATTCCTTGGCGTTGTTGCCGAAGGCGCCGTAGGAGAGAACTTTTTCGGCCGCGCCGGCAGAGTAAACCTTACCGCCGAAGCTGCCGTTTACCCAGTCCTCCAGGCCAAGGCTGATGAGGGCAACGTTATCGGTGACGATGCTCGTCAGGATCAGGTCCGGGTTTTCCTGGAGGCAGTCCGAGGGCTGGGCGATGCCGTAGCGGTTTGTATGCTCCGCCGCGCCCTCCCGGACGCCGACGTCCACCTGCCCGGCGTTGCCAAAGAAGACGTCCACATCCTTGGCCGAGATCATGGAGATAGCGATCTCCTTGCCCTTGGCCGAATCGGTCCAGGAACCGGTATAGCCGGAGGCGACGTCAATGGCGGGGTCAATGTACTGCGCGCCCTGCTCGTAGCCGTTCAGGCAGTCGATGGAGGTCGTGATCTCCTCCGCGCCGACATAGCCGAGGTGCTTGGTCTTTGTCCGCAGCCCGGCGACGACCCCAGCCATAAAGCCCATCTGGACATTGTCTGCCTTGATGGAGATGTAGTTATCGCCGCAGATGTCGCCGTTGAGGACCATAAAGCCAACGTCGGGATAGTTGGGCGCGACCTCCAGGATGGCATCGGTATATTCGTTGCCGGGGACGAAGATCAGGTCAAAGCCCATGTTGGCGTAGTCGCTGAGGGTCGTGACATAGTCGGCCTTGTCAATGTTTTCCGTGTAAGCTGTTTCAAAATTGTACTGCTTGGCGGCTTCGACCATGCCGCCGTAGCAGGCTTGGTTCCAGCCGCCGTCGTTGATCGAGGCGTTGGTCATGTAGGCAATTTTCCCCGCTGTGCCACCGGAAGCGGCGGAGCCGGGGTCGGCATTGTCTCCGCAGCCGGTAAACAGGCAGGCGGTGAGCAGGATGGTGAGCAAAAGTGATGCGATTTTTTTCATAGTGATCTCCTCCATATGGTTTTAAGTGGTAGGGGATACGCACCCCTGATGGGACGGGATCAGCAGCCCTCCCGGGCGTAGGGCTGGCCGTTGGCCTTGGGGCCGCTGCTCTTTTGCCGCATAAAGACGAGGGCGGCAAAGGTGCAAAGATACGGCAGCATGGCCAACAGCTGGTACGGCAACTGCAGCAGGACCTGCAGCCGCAGCTGCAGCGCGTCGACAAAGCCGAACAGCAGTGTCGCCAGGAAGACGCCCAGGGGCGTCCAGCCGCCAAAGATGACGGCGGACAGAGCGATAAAGCCCCGGCCGGTGACCATGCCCTCAGTAAAGGTGCTCATGTAGCAGGTCGTCAGGAATGCGCCGCCCAGCCCAGCCAGCGCGCCGCAGATCACCGAGGCCAGATACTTGACCCGGTTGACATGGATGCCCATAGTCTCCGCTGCCCGGGGATATTCGCCGACGGCCATGAAATTGATGCCGGGCCGCGTCTTATAAAAGAAGAACCAGGTGCCAAGCAGAAGCAGCAGGCTCAGATAGGTCATTGGGGTGGCGGAGAACAGCGCGCCCAGGATGGGAATGTCCGAGAGCCAGGGAATGTGGATATTCTGCATCAGGTTGACGGCGATGAGCGTATCCGTCACGCCGAAATAGCGTCGATAGAGATAGGTCACCAGCGCCGGGCCAAGGATATTCAGCGCCATGCCGTTGATGATCTGCCCGGCCCGCAGGGTGATGGTGCAGAAGGCATAGATCATATTCAATGCCACGCCGCACAGCGCACCCAGCAGCAATCCCATCCAGGGGCTGCCCGTAAGGCAGCCGCCGAGAAATCCGGCGATGGTACCGATGCTCATAATACCGTCGAGGCCGATATTCGTTAGTCCGGCGCGTTCGGAGTAGAGCTCGCCCAGGGCGACCAGGAGCAGCGGCGTCATCATCCGCAGGGTCGCCCCGGTGATGTTGTCGAGGAAGAACAGTGCTGTCATCGTTTGGCCTCCTTTCTTTTGGCAAAGCGGGCCTGGAGCGGTTGAAATACTGGCAGCGCGACAAGGGCGGAGCCAGCCACGGCGAAGATAATGATAATGCCTTGCAGAATGTCGACAATGGCTGTCGTGATACCGGTGGCGACCTGCATCGTATTGGCCCCGCAGCGCAGGACGGCGAAGAGATAGGCGACCAGCAGCGTTCCCAGCGGGTGCAGCTGCCCAATGAGGGCGATAGCGACGCCGTCGAAGCCGTAGCCTAGGCCGAAGCCCGTCTGGAGCCGGTAGGACGCACCCAGCAGTTCGACCGCGCCGCCTAGTCCGGCAATCATACCAGAGATGACGAAGGAGAGAATCATGTACCGCTCCACGGCAAAGCCGTTGACCCGGGCAGCGTCCCGGTTTACGCCGACGACGCGGAGACTGTAGCCTTGGTAGGTGTGAAACAGGAAGTAGTAGACAAGTCCGACGAAAAGCAGCGCCAGCAGAATGCCGGTGTGGGCCCGGGTCGAGCCGAGGAAGCGGGTCAGCTTAATCTGAGCATCGACGGCGGCGGTCTGGGGAATGCGGTCCTCCATCAGGGGACCGGAGTAGAGATAGGACATAAAGAGCGTCGCGATGTAGTTAAGCAGGATCGTGATGATCATCTCATTTGTGTGGTGCTTTGCCTTGAGATAGCCGGGAATGGCGGCCCAGATGCCACCCGCCAGAATGGCCAGCACAAGGCACAGCGCCAGCCGCAGCGGTGCGGGCACGCCGGGGAAGGCGGTCCCAAACCAGCAGGCGGCGATGGCCCCCATGATGAATTGCCCCTCCGCGCCCAGGTTCAGCATGCCACAGCGATAGGCAAAGACGGCGGCAAGGCCGGTGAAGATCAGCGGCGTCGCCTTGACCAGTGTCTCGCTCCAGGACTGCAGGCTGCCGAAGGCGCCCCGGAGAAGGTAGCCATAGGCGGTCAGCGGGTCACGTCCGGCGGCGGCGATGATCACCGCGCCGAGGGCCAGAGAGAGGACGACGGCCAGCACGGGCATGATGATCTTGCGCAGCAGGTCGGTTTTGGCTGCTTTCATAAGCGATCCTCCATTTCCATGTGATGTTGCCATCCGGCAGCGATTCGGTCTCCGCGGTGCGCCTGTGTGGAGACCGGCCGGACGATTTGCAGGAAGATTGGACTTGGTACTATTTTAACACAAGACGATATAATGACGCTATTGACAAATTAAAAGAATAATAATAGAATTGTTTTGGCTAATATGTATATATCCCGGCGAATAACTTGCGAAAATTTGACGGAAAAGTAGCGAGAAATATCGTATCAGTACTACTGAATTGGAGCGGAAAAACCAGAAAGATGGAGGGATAGCCGCTGGAGACCGGGGGATTTTCCTTGGCAGCTGCGGGAAAAGCTGGGGACGGCATAGATTGCAGCAGATTATATGTATTACATAATGAAAGTGTAATACATATAACGGTCCACACCCCGATTGCACCGGGCGCTGCCGCGCAAGAGATGGGATCTACGCCAGGAGCATGATATGCAGCAAAACAGGGAATATATGCAGGCGATAAACCGACACACGATCTGCAAAAATCGCCTGCTCCGAGAAAAAGCGAAGGGGATGCGACAGAATGCACGGGAGAAATTGAAATGATCGAAGATATTTTGTTGACTTTGCATATTGCATTTTTATGCGAGCGGAGTTAATATTTATTCACAACATGACAAGATACCGCTGCGGCATGCGGCGATGGTTTGGAGGTTATTATTATGCAGAAGAAAGACATAAAAAAAATCGTATTGGCATATTCCGGCGGCCTGGATACTTCCATCATTATCCCCTGGCTGAAGGAGAACTACAATAATCCGGAGATCATTGCCGTGGCCGGCAACGTCGGCCAGGCGGACGAGCTGGATGGCCTGGAAGAGAAGGCGATCAAGACTGGCGCCAGCAAGCTGTATGTAATGGATCTGGTCGACGAAATGGTCGACGATGTCATCATCCCCTCCATGATGATGAACGCCAGCTACGAAGGCTACCTGCTGGGGACCGCCTTTGCCCGGCCGATCATCGGCAAGGGCTTGGTCGAGATCGCCAAGAAGGAAGGCGCGGACGCCATCTGCCACGGCTGTACCGGCAAGGGCAACGACCAGATCCGGTTCGAGCTGGCCATCAAGCGGTTTGCCCCGGAAATGACGATCATCGCTCCCTGGCGGGAGTGGGAGATCAAGGGCCGTGACGAAGAGATCGACTACGCCGAAGCCCACAACGTCCCCCTGAAGATCAGCCGGGAGACGAACTACTCCAAGGACAAGAACCTCTGGCATCTGAGCCACGAGGGCCTGGACCTGGAGAATCCGGCCAACGAGCCCCAGTACGACAAGCCGGGCTTCCTGGAAATGGGCATCAGCCCCGCGATGGCGCCGGATGCACCGACGTACGTCACGCTGGACTTCGTCAAGGGCGTGCCCGTCAAGATCAACGGCGAGGCTATGAAGGCCAGCGATATCATCCGCAAGCTGAACAAGCTGGGCGGCGAAAACGGCATCGGCCTACTGGATATCGTAGAAAACCGGATGACCGGCATGAAGGACCGGGGCGTCTATGAGACGCCGGGCGGCACGATCCTGTATCGGGCGCATGAGGTCCTGGAGCAGATTACCGTCGATAAGGACACGATGCATATGAAGCGGAAGCTGGCGGTGGACTTCGCCGACCTGCTGTACAACGGCAAGTGGTTCTCCCCGCTGCGGGAAGCGCTGCAGGCCTTCGCGGTTGAGACCCAGAAGCATGTGACCGGGCAGGTCAAGCTGAAGCTCTACAAGGGCAATATCATCACCGCAAGCGTCACCTCGCCGGAGAGCCTGTACTCCGAGAGCATCGTCACCTTCGAAGAGAGCGATTACAACCAGACCAACGCCACTGGCTTCATCAACCTGTGGGGCATGCCCGACAGCATTCTGGCACTGCGGGATCAGGGCAAACTGAAATAAGAGAAAGAACGAAATATTCCGCTGGCAGGTTGGGCGCATTCCGCTCAACCTGCAAGCGCGTATCATGAGGATTTTATTATGAAACTATGGTCCGGACGGTTTCAGAAGGAAACCGACAGCTTAGTCAACGACTTCAACTCCTCCATCCGCTTTGACAGCAGGATGTACCGGGAGGATATCGCAGGCTCCGTCGCCCATGCGGCGATGCTGGGCCAGTGCGGCATTATTGCAAAAGAAGATGCCGACGCCATCATCGCCGGCCTGCAGGCGATTCTGGCTGATGTCGAGGCGGGGAAGATCGAATTTTCCGCCGATCAGGAGGATATCCACATGAATGTGGAGACGCTCCTGACCCAGCGCATCGGCGATGCCGGCAAGCGTCTGCATACGGCCCGGAGCCGGAATGATCAGGTGGCCGTCGATCTGCGGCTGTACCTGAAGCAGGAGATCGGCACGATCATCGGCCAGATCCTGCACTTCCAGCAGATTCTCCTG
The DNA here is from genome assembly GCA_958436045.1 of uncultured Oscillospiraceae bacterium. Taxonomy (GTDB): domain Bacteria; phylum Bacillota; class Clostridia; order Oscillospirales; family Oscillospiraceae; genus SVMC01. The sequence goes on from CAUBIP010000038.1 coordinate 8,230, forward strand.
CGCCAGGCCAAGCAGTACCAGGATGCCGTCATGCCCGGCTACACCCACCTGCAGCGGGCCCAGCCCATCTCCTTTGCGCAGCATCTGCTGGCCTATGCCAATATGCTCTGCCGGGACGTCACCCGTTTGGAGGACTGCCGGGACCGGATGGACGAATGCCCCCTGGGCAGCGGCGCGCTGGCCGGGACGACCTATCCCATCGACCGGATGCAGACGGCCCAGGCCCTGGGCTTCCGCCAGCCAATGTCCAACAGTCTCGACGGCGTTTCGGACCGGGATTATGTCATTGAGCTTTTGAGTGGGCTTTCGATCCTGATGATGCATCTTTCCCGCTTTGCCGAGGAGACGATCCTCTGGTGCAGCTGGGAATTCCGCTATATTGAGCTGGACGACGCCTATTCCACCGGCTCGTCCATCATGCCGCAGAAGAAGAACCCCGATGTGGCAGAGCTGGTCCGGGGCAAGACGGGCCGGGTCTACGGCGCACTCGTCAGCCTGCTGACGACGATGAAGTCCCTGCCCCTGGCCTATAATAAGGACATGCAGGAGGACAAGGAGCCGGTCTTCGACGCGGTCGATACCGTCAAGCTGTGCCTGCCGGTGTTCGCCGCCATGATCGACACCATGAAGGTCCATACGGAGAACATGCGCCAGGCGGCCAACCGGGGCTTTATCAACGCCACCGACTGCGCCGATTATCTGACGAAAAAGGGCATGCCCTTCCGGGATGCCTACACAACGGTCGGCAAGCTGGTCTATTACTGCACGCAGCAGGGCAAGACGCTGGAGCAGCTCTCTCTTGCGGAGCTGCAGGACCTCTCGCCCCTGTTTGGCGAGGACGTATACACGGCGCTGGATATGCAAAACTGCATGGAGCAGCGCAAGAGCTACGGCGGCCCGGCCATTCAGGAGACGACCCGCCAGATCGAGGCCATCGCGGCCTTTATTGAGGAAAGAACATGAAGCCTATTGTATATATTGACGGAAAAGAGGGCACCACTGGCCTGCAGATCTACGACCGGATCGGCGCCCGGGACGATATTACCCTGCTGCTCATTGACGAAGACAAGCGGAAGGACCCGGTGGAGCGGCAGAAGCTGATGAACGCGGCGGACCTGGTCTTTCTTTGCCTGCCGGACGCAGCCGCCCGGGAGGCGGTGACCCTGGTGACAAACCCCGCCACCCGCATCATCGATGCCTCGACGGCCCACCGTACCAGCCCCGGCTGGGACTATGGCTTTGCCGAGCTCTCGCCCCGGCACCGGGCGGCCATCCAGGCCTCCCGCCGGGTCGCAAACCCGGGCTGTCACGCCTCGGGCTTTATCGCCATTGTCTACCCCTTGGTGGCCTGCGGCCTTCTGCCGCCGGATGCGCTGCTGTCCTGCCACTCCATCACCGGTTACTCCGGTGGGGGCAAGAAGATGATCGCCCAGTATGAAGCGCCGGACCGCCCGGCGGAGCTGGACAGCCCCCGGCAGTACGGCCTGAGCCAGACCCACAAGCACCTGCCGGAGATGCAGAAGCTCTGCGGGCTTGCTTACGCGCCGATCTTTAACCCCATCGTGGCGGATTTTTATAAGGGCATGGCCGTCTCCGTCCCGCTGCACAGCGCTTGGGTCGGCGGCAGAAGCGCCGAGGAGGTGCGTCAGGCCCTGGCGGCACATTACGAGGGGCAGGCGCTGGTGCACGTTGCCCCGGAGGTCGTCTGCGACGGCATGCTTGCCAGCAATCCGCTGGCCGGGACGAATGAGATGGAGCTGTGTGTCTGCGGTAACGCGGAGCGGATGACCGTTGTCGCCCGGTTCGATAACCTGGGCAAGGGCGCCTCCGGCGCGGCGGTGCAAAATATGAATCTGATGCTGGGCTTTGCGGAAAAGGCCGGGCTTTGATAAAGGAGAAAACGTATGATGAAGGAAATCACCGGCGGCGTGTGCGCCGCCACCGGCTTTACGGCGTCGGGCCTGCGCTGCGGCGTCAAAGCCAATGCCCGGCCGGACCGGAAGGACCTGGCCCTGATCTATTCGGAAAAGCCCTGCAGCGCGGCGGGCATGTTTACGACGAACCAGGTCAAGGCGTCCTGTGTGCAGCTTTCCATGCGCCATGTGGAAAACGGCCGGGCCCAGGCCGTCGTGGCCAATAGCTGCAATGCCAACGCCTGCGCGCCCCAGGGGATGGAAAACGCCATGCGCATGTGCCAGGCGGCGGCCAAGCTTCTCGAGGTCGACCCGGCGGACATGATCGTCGCGTCCACCGGTGTCATCGGCCAACGGCTGAATATTGAGGCCATCGAGGCCGGTCTGCCGGAGGCCTACAGCCAGCTGCGCCGGGACGGGTCCGACGACGCGGCCCACGCCATTATGACGACGGACACCGTCAAAAAGGAATACGCCTTTGAGGCCATCATCGGCGGCAAGACCGTCCGCCTGGGCGGCATCTCCAAAGGCTCCGGCATGATCCACCCGAATATGGGGACGATGCTCTGCTTCCTGACAACAGACTGCGCCATTTCCCCCGAAATGCTGCGCCAGGCCCTGCAGGAGGCCGTCCGCGTCTCGTTCCATCGCATCAGCGTTGACGGCGATACGTCGACGAATGACACCTGCGTCATCCTGGCCAACGGGATGGCGGGCAATGCAGAAATTCAGGAGCCGGGTGCTGACTATGACGCTTTTTTGCAGGTCCTGACGGCGCTGTGTGTCCGCCTGGCCCGGGATATGGCCGCCGACGGTGAGGGGGCAAAGCACCTCATCACCTGCTGTGTCCAGCATGCCGCAACAGAAGCCCAGGCCGAGTGCATCGGCAAGAGCGTCATCGCTTCGACATTGACGAAAGCTGCGATCTTCGGCTGCGATGCCAACTGGGGCCGCGTCCTGTGCGCCATGGGCTACTCTGGCGAGCAGTTTGACCCGGAGACGGTCGATGTCGCCTTTGCCAGCTGCGCCGGGCGCATCCTGGTCTGCGATCATGGCAAGGGCCTGGACTTTGACGAAGACCTGGCCAAGAAGATCCTGGCGGAGAAAGAAGTCATCATCGAGATCGATCTGCGGGCAGGCGACGCAACGGCCACCTGCTGGGGCTGCGACCTGACGTATGATTATGTCCGCATCAACGGCGACTACCGGACCTGAGGAGGCGGCGCGTATGCAGTTATCTCATATGGATCGGGCGCAGGTGCTGGCCGAGGCCCTGCCGTATATCCAGAAGTATTATAAAAAGACCATCGTCGTCAAGTACGGCGGCAACGCGATGGTCTCGGAGGACTTGCGAAAATCCGTCATTTCGGATATTATTCTATTGAAGCTGGTCGGCATCAATACTGTCGTCGTCCACGGCGGCGGGCCGGAGATCAACCACATGCTCGATAAGGTCGGCAAGGAGAGCAAATTTGTCGACGGCCTGCGCTATACGGACCAGGAGACGATGGATATTGTCCAGATGGTCCTGTGCGGCAAGGTCAATAAGGACCTGGTTGCAACGCTTACCGCCGCTGGAGGCAGCGCCGTTGGTCTGTGCGGGCTGGACGGCAATATGCTCCAGGCCCAGCGCCGGGTCGTCAACGGCAAGGAGTACGGTCTGGTGGGCGATGTCATAAAAGTCGATCCGACGGTCATTCACAACGCCATTGCCAACGAGTATATCCCTGTGATCTCCACCGTTGCCCGGGGCGTAGACGGCGAGAGCAGCTATAATATCAACGCCGATACCGCCGCCGCCCAGATCGCTGTGGCGTTGGGTGCGGAAAAGCTGATTCTGCTGACGGACACCCGGGGCCTGCTGCGGGATGTGCACGACGAGAGCACGCTGATCTCTGAGGTTCGTGCTGACGAAGTGCCGGGGCTTATTGCAGAGGGCGTGATCCAGGGCGGCATGATCCCGAAGGTCAACTGCTGCGTGGATGCCGTTGCCAACGGTGTGCACCGCACGCATATTCTCGACGGCAGAGTCCGTCATTCGATTTTGATCGAGGTGCTCTCCCATGCGGGTATTGGCACCATGATTTTGTGAGGAGGGAACGATTATGACCTTTGCAGAAATTCAGGAAAAAGATTCGCAATATATCCTCAATACCTACGCCCGGAATCCCCTTGCCATTGACCATGGCAAGGGCGCGACGCTTTACGGCGTGGATGGGAAGAAATACATCGACTTCACCTCCGGCATCGGCGTCAATTCCCTGGGCTACGGCAACGAGACCTGGGTGCAGGCCATCACGGCCCAGGCGCAGAAGCTGGCGCATATTTCAAACCTGTACTATACCGAACCCGCCCCCCGGCTTGCTGAAAAACTCTGCAAGCGCACGGGCCTTGCCGGGGTATTTTTTGCAAACTCTGGCGCGGAGGCCAACGAGGGTATGCTCAAGGTCGCCCGGAAGTATTCCAGCGACCGCTACGGCGAGGGCCGCGGCACGGTCATTACCCTGCGCAATTCCTTCCATGGCAGAACGATGAACACCCTGATGGCCACGGGGCAGGACCATTTCCACAAACATTTCTATCCCTTCCCGACGGGCTACCGCTATGCCCCGGCCAACGATCTGGCTGCGCTGGAGCAGGCGGCGGGGGATGATGTCTGCGCCGTCATGATGGAGCTGGTCCAGGGTGAGGGCGGCGTCAATCCGCTGCAGGCGGATTATGTTCGCCAGGTGGCGGCCCTCTGCCGGGAGCGGGATTGGCTCCTGCTCATTGACGAGGTGCAGACCGGCATCGGCCGCACCGGCACCCTCTTTGCCTGGCAGCAGTTCGGCATCGAGCCGGATGTGGTCAGCTTTGCCAAGGGCATCGCCAGCGGCCTGCCCTTTGGCGGCTTCCTGGTCAATGCCAAGTGCCGCGGCGTCCTGACGCCGGGGGACCACGGCTCGACCTTCGGCGCGAATCCCATCGCCGCCGCCGCCGGCAATGTCGTGCTCGATACGCTGACGGACGAATTCTTGGAAGAGGTCAGGCAGAAGGGCCAGTATCTGCGGGAGAAGATCGAGGCCATGGACAGCCCGTATACCAACGGTGTCCGGGGGCTGGGCATGATGTTGGGCGTCGGCGTCCAGGGCATGACCCACAAGGAGCTGTGTGCCAAGCTGCGGGATGCAGGCCTGCTGTGCCTGACAGCGGGCGGAGATACCCTGCGCCTGCTGCCGCCGCTGGTCATTACGAAAGAAGAAATGGACGAAGGCCTGGCCATTATGGCCCAGGTCATGAAAGGAGCATAATATGCAGCAGCATTTTCTGAAATTATTGGACTTCACCCCCGCTGAGATCCAGCAGCTCATCGACACGGCGGCAGATCTCAAGGCAAAGAAAAAGGCGGGCCAGGCCCACCGCTATCTTGAGGGCAAGAATGTCGCCTTGATTTTTGAAAAATCCTCCACCCGGACCCGCTGCGCCTTCGAAGTTGCGGCGTACGATCTGGGCATGCACACGACGTACCTCGGCCCCACCGGCTCCCAGATGGGCAACAAAGAGTCCATCGCCGATACGGCCCGGGTCCTGGGCCGGATGTATGACGGCATCGAGTACCGGGGCTTCGGTCAGACCATCGTCGAGGATCTGGCAAAATACGCCGGTGTCCCGGTCTTTAACGGCCTGACCAATGAATTCCACCCTACCCAGATTTTGGCGGACTTCCTGACAGTCCAGGAGAACTTTGGCCATCTGAAGGGCATCAAGCTCGTCTATATGGGGGATGCCCGCTATAACATGGGCAATTCCTTGATGGTCGGCTGCGCAAAGATGGGGATGCACTTTGTCGCCTGCGCGCCGGAGAAATACTTCCCGGACCAGGCTCTGATCGCCCAGTGCCAAGCCATCGCCGCCGAGACCGGCGCGACGCTGGAATTCAATTCTGACCCCATGGCCGCCACGAAGGGCGCAGATGTCATTTATACGGACGTCTGGGTCTCCATGGGCGAGCCCGCGGAGGTCTGGCAGGCGCGTATCCACGACCTCTCCCCCTACCAGGTCACCAGCGCGATCATGCAGAACGCCGGGCCCCAGTGCCGCTTTATGCACTGCCTGCCCGCCTTCCACGACCGCAATACGACCATCGGCCAAGAGATCGCCGAGAAATACGGCCTGGGCGAGATGGAGGTCACCGACGAGGTCTTTGAGAGCGCCCAGTCTATCGTCTTTGACGAGGCGGAGAACCGGATGCATACCATCAAGGCCGTCATGTACACGTTTATGAAGTGACGTGCCATGCAGATGAGGACAGAGCATGATTCCATGGGCCAGGTCCAGGTACCGGCCCAGCACCTCTGGGGTGCGCAGACCCAGCGGAGCCTGAATAACTTCTCCATCGGCCAGGAGCGCATGCCGGTGGAGATCATCCGGGCGCTGACACTTTTGAAAAAAGCCTGCGCCCTGGCCAATGCGAACTTCGGCAAGCTGACAGACCAGCAGGCCGGGGCCATTGCAGACGCCTGCGACGCGATCCTGGCTGGGGAGTATCCGGCGGAGTTTCCGCTGCATGTCTGGCAGACAGGCAGCGGCACCCAGACAAATATGAACGTCAATGAGGTTATCGCCCATATCGCGGCCCAGGGCGGCGTGACGCTCCACCCCAACGACCATGTCAATTGCTCCCAGAGCAGCAACGACGTCTTCCCCACGGCGTTGCATATGGCGGCGATGGATGGTCTGCAGAACCGCTTGCTACCCCGCCTGGCCGCCCTGCGGGATGCCTTTGCCCGGCTGGAGACTAGATGCCGGGGCGTGCGGAAGATCGGCAGAACCCATCTGCAGGATGCCGTCCCCCTGGACTTTGCGGATGAGGTCAGCGCCTGGCGCTGTATGCTGGAGGAGAACGAGGCCATGCTGCGGGATTGCCTGCCGTATCTTGCCCAGCTCGCCATTGGCGGCACCGCCGTCGGCTCCGGGCTCAATGCCCCGGCGGGCTTTGATGAAACCGTCTGCGCCCTGCTGTGTGACGAGACGGGCATCGCCTACCGGCCGGATGCGAATAAGT
>CAUBIP010000039.1 GCA_958436045.1 uncultured Oscillospiraceae bacterium
GCGGCGATCGGTCTGACGGGCGTTTCCGTGGTGCTGTCGTATCGTGTTGCGAAGCAATTTGAAGAATAATCAGCGCGGCGCGGGCAAATAGCCCGTGCGGCGAAATTCCAGATAGGGGGTGCAGGCGGAGCATGCACGATTCTGTTGTTTTTAAAATCTTTGGTCTGGAGGTCACCAACGTCATTGTCGCCAGCTGGGTGATCATGCTGCTGTTGGTCGTCTTTTCTATCCTCGCCACGCGAAAGATGAAGGATGTCCCCGGGGTGCTGCAGAATATCGCGGAATGGGCGGTAGAGGCGCTGCAGAATTTCTTCGGCGGGATCCTGGGCCAGTGGCGAATGCGGCGCTATTTCCCGGCATTGGCGACATTCTTTATTTTTATTGTCATTTCCAACTACTCGGGCCTACTTCCCGGTATCGGCCATTTCAAAGGCTATGCCACGCCGACGGCGAACCTCTCTGTCACAGCGGCCCTCAGCCTGTGTGCGTTTGTGATGATCCATGGCCTGGGCTTCAAGGAGCGGGGCGTGGGCAATTATCTCAAGAGCTTCCTCAAGCCGTTTGCGGTGCTCCTGCCGCTGACGCTGATCGAGCAGATCGTGCGCCCGGTCTCCCTGGCGCTGCGGCTGTATGGTAACCTGTACGGTGAGGAGCAGGTCGGCGAGCAGTTGGCGGAGGTATTTCCGCTGATATTGCCGCTGCTGATTAAAGTGTTGAGCTTGATCTTCTGCCTGGTGCAGGCCATGGTATTTACGATGCTGCTGGCTATTTTCCTGGCAGAATCCACAGAAGGGGCAGAGGAACGTCTGCCGCAGCATGGATAACAGATAAAAACAGAACGAATATTTAGGAGGAATTTACTATGGGTTCGGGTTTGATCGCGCTGGGCGCAGCATTGGCAATTGCATTGAGTACCATCGGGCCGGGCATCGGTCAGGGCATCGCATCGGGTAAGGCACTGGAGGCCATGGCCCGCCAGCCGGAGATGTACGGCAAGATTCAGACGAATATGATCCTGGCGATGGCGCTGATGGAAGCGCTGGCAATTTATGGCCTGCTGATTTCTTTTATGCTGGTCGCAAAGATCTGATTGGGTAAGAAGCGGGGCGGAACGTATGAGTATTAACCTCTCAGAGGTCATCTTGACCGTTGTGAATTTTATCGTGCTGATGCTTTTGCTCAATCAGTTCCTGTATAAGCCGGTCGTCAAGTTTATGGATGAGCGAAAGGCGCGCATCCAGGCTGGGCTCGACGCCCAAGCGGAGGCCGAGCAGGCGCTGGAAAATTGCCAGCAGTCGCTGCAGGCGGAGCTGACGGAGACGCACCAGCAGTCCAAGCAGTTGGAGTCTTCCATCCGGCGCGAGGCGCATGGCAAGTGCGATGCCCTCCTGGAGGATGCGGCGAAGCAGGCCCAGGCGCAGAAGCAGGATGTCGCGGCGCAGATGCTGCACGAAGAGCAGGTGCAATACGCCGCGCTCCATGCCCAGCTGCCGCAGCTGGTGGAGGCGCTGGCCGGGCATCTGCTGCAGGACGAGGCAGCGGCGCAGCGCAACGCTGCAGAGATTACAGCCTGCGTCGAAGCGGTCGGGCAGACGGTTTAAGCGGACCGTTTTTCAAGAATAAAACGCGTGCCGCCGCGGCGGTACGGATGCTGAAGTTACCTTATTTGCTGGAAAGAAAGGAGGGAGGTAAATGACGCTCAAGGAATTTATCTTTGCTCTGATCAACTTTTTGATCCTGGCGTTTGCGCTGTATAAGATCGGGCGCAAGATGGTCGTCAAGATTTTTGCGACCCGGCGGGATAAGATTCGAGATTCTTTGGAAAAATCTGAGCAGGCAAAGGAAAATGCCAAGCAGATCGCGCAGAAAATGGAGACCTCCCGGGAAGAAAACGCGCGGCAGTGTGAGCAGTTGACTGCCGATGCGCAGAAAGCGGGGCGGGAGCGGGCGGACGCGATCCTGCGGAACGGCGAAGCCAGCGCCCAGCAGACCCTGCAGGAGGTCGGCGAACTGGAGCGCCAGCTGCGCGACGAGATGCAGTCGAAGCTGGCCCGCCAGACGGTTACCCAGGTGGCAGAGCTAACGGGACAGGCATTGCGGTCCCCGGCCTTTGACCCGTATCGGGCAAAGCTGGTCGATCAGGATTTAACAGCGCTCCGGAAATCGCTGCAGGCTTACCCCAGTGACCGTCTGCGTCTGCAGACTCGGGGTCTGCTCCAGGCCAGCGTCTGGTCAGCGGAGCCGTTGCGGGCAGAGGAGCGCGACAGCCTGCGCCAGATGCTGCAGGAGACATTTGCGGAGAACGGGCGGCAGTACCAGATCCAACTGCAGACAGAGGTCGACCCTGCCCAGATCGCGGGCCTGTGCCTGCAGGTGGGCGATACAGTTTATGACGGAACAATCCGCCACCAGCTGGAGCTGCTGACGGAGAATATCCCGCCAGTGGATAGCGCCAAGGGCGAACTTCTCCATAGCATTACAGAAATTCTGCAGCAGGCGGACTGCAATCTGGATATTTACCAGGTCGGTACCGTCACCCAGGTTTATGACGGCATCTGCCGTATCTCTGGCTTGGCGGATTGTATGGCGGGCGAGATGCTCAAATTCCATAGCGGGATCATCGGTATGGTGCAGGACCTGGAGCCGGACAATGTCGGCTGTGTCCTGCTGGGCAATTACTCCCGCATTCAGAAGGGCGACGCAGTGCGCCGGACGGGCCACGTCATGAGCGTGCCGGTGGGCGATGCCCTCATTGGCCGTGTCGTCAATGCACTGGGCGAACCGGTGGACGGTCAGGGTGTCATTCACACCAGCCAGAGCCGTCCAATCGAGAGCCCAGCCCCCAGCGTGCTGGACCGGCAGTCGGTCTCGGTCCCGCTGCAGACCGGCCTCAAGGCCGTCGATGCCCTGGTCCCCATCGGCCGCGGGCAGCGTGAGCTGATCATTGGCGATCGGCAGACCGGTAAGACGGCCATTGCCCTGGATACCATTATCAACCAGAAGGGCAAGGATGTCATTTGTATTTATGTCGCCATCGGGCAGAAGGAGTCTACGGTGGCGGGTGTTGTCAAGAAGCTGCGCCAGACCGGCGCAATGGAGTATTCCATCGTCGTCTGCGCCCATGCTTCGGAAGCTGCGCCGATGCTCTATATCGCGCCGTACGCCGGCGCTGCTATGGCAGAGTATTTTATGTATCAGGGCCGCGATGTGCTGATCGTTTACGACGATCTATCCAAGCAGGCAGTGGCCTACCGTGAGATTTCTCTGATTCTGCAGCGGCCGCCCGGACGCGAGGCGTACCCCGGCGACGTGTTCTATCTCCACTCCCGCCTATTGGAGCGGGCAGCGCGTCTGAGCAAGGAAGCCGGTGGCGGCAGCATCACCGCACTGCCGATCATCGAGACGCAGGCGGGCGATATCTCCGCCTATATCCCGACCAACGTTATTTCCATCACCGACGGTCAGATCTTCCTGGAGACGGACCTGTTCCACTCCGGTGTGCGTCCAGCCATCAATGTTGGCTTGTCTGTCTCCCGTGTCGGCGGCGCGGCCCAGCTGGGCGCGATGAAGCAGACGGCGGGCCAGCTGCGTATGGACCTGGCCCAGTACCGCGAGCTGGCGTCCTTTGCCCAGTTTGGCTCTGACCTGGACCAGGCGACCCGCAAGACCCTGCATCGCGGCGAGCGGATGACAGAAATCCTGAAGCAGAAGCAGTATCAGCCGATGTCTGCGACGGATCAGATCATTATTATTTTTGCTGCGAGCCACGGCTATTGTGACGACATCGAAGTGGTAGACATCGCCCGCTTTGAGACGGAACTGATTGCCTACGTACACAAGAACGACCCGGAACTGACCGACGTGGTCTGCTCCGGCAAAAAGCTGGATGAGACGGCAATCAAGCGTCTATCCCAGACGATTGAAGCATTCAAAAAGCTGTTTTAAGAAATAATCCCAGCCAAAGGAGGTGGATGGCATGGCAAATATCCGTGGGCTGCGCAGCCGCATCAAGGGCATTACCAGCACGCAGCAGATCACCAAGGCCATGAAGATGGTTGCCGTCGCGAAGCTGCGCCGGACGCAGGCCGCAATGAATGCCATGCGCCCCTTCAGCGCCCAGTGCGGCCAAGTAATGCATACGCTGTGCAGCAGCGGCATGGAGCTGACCCATCCATTGCTGACACCGCGGGCAAAGCCGAAGCGGGTGACGTATGTTGTCGTTGTCGGCAACCGGGGCCTGTGCGGCGCGTATAACCTGAATCTGCTGCGCTTTTTTGAGCAGCGGGCCGCGGCGCAGCGTGTGCCGTATGATGTTATCGTCGTCGGGCGCTGGCAGACGGATGCACTGCTGCATCTGCCGCTGGTGCGGACGTTTGATACCTTCAGTGATACGCCCTCTCCCCAGGAATGCAATGAAATTTTAGAGGTGTGTCGGGCGCGGTTCCTCGCAGGCGAGACAGATGCGGTCTATCTTGTCTACCAGCGCTTTGTCAACGCGCTGACCCAGGAGCCGACGGAGCTGCAGCTGCTGCCCATCGCGGCACCGTCGCAGAAAAAGGCGGCGGGCGGCCGGCAGCTGGACTATCAGTTTGAGCCGGACCGGGAGGAGATTCTCGCGAAGACCGTCGAGCTCTATCTCAGCAGCACAGTCTATGCGGCGCTGCTGGAAGCCAAATCTGGCGAACACAGCGCGAGAATTACAGCAATGAGCGCCGCTTCGGATAACACGGAGGAGCTGATCCAAAAGTTGAGTCTGGAGCTCAACCGGGCGCGGCAGGCGCAGATCACGACAGAAATTTCCGAAATTGTCGGCGGCGCATCAGCGCTGGAGCATAAGAAATAACAAGCAATCACGCAGGAGGATTCTATGAAAAACGGTATCGTCAGAAAAGTAATCGGCCCTGTCGTGGATGTGCAGTTTCCCAATGGGCATCTGCCGGAAATCTATAACGCCATTGAGGTGACGGTCGAGGGCAGAAAGATTGTGATGGAGGCCGTGCAGCATCTGGGGCAGGACAGCGTACGTTGTATCTCCCTGTTTTCGACCGACGGCATGTCCCGCGGCTGCCAGGCGACGGACACGGGCCACCCAGTCACGATGCCCGTCGGCGAGGCGACGCTGGGGCGGATGTTCAACGTCGTTGGCGAGCCCATTGACGGGAAGGGCGCGCTTGGCGATGTGCCCCGTCTGCCGATCCACCGGCAGGCCCCGGCCTTTACCGATATCGTCCCCTCGACGGAAGTTTTGGAGACGGGCATCAAGGTCGTTGATCTGCTGGCACCATATGCCAAGGGCGGTAAGATCGGCCTGTTTGGCGGCGCGGGCGTCGGCAAAACGGTCCTTATTATGGAGCTGATTCGCAACATCGCCTATGAGCACGGCGGCTATTCCGTCTTCGCGGGCGTCGGCGAGCGTTCCCGTGAGGGCAATGATCTTTGGAATGAAATGAACGAGTCCGGCGTCATCAAAAAGACGGCGCTGGTCTTTGGCCAGATGAACGAGCCTCCCGGAGCGAGACTCCGGGTGCCGCTGTCCGGGCTGACCATCGCGGAGAACTTCCGCGATAACAGCGGCCAGGACGTGCTGCTCTTTATTGATAATATTTTCCGTTTCACCCAGGCGGGCAGCGAGGTCTCTGCGCTGCTGGGCAGAATGCCCTCCGCCGTCGGCTACCAGCCCACGCTGGCAACGGAAATGGGCGCGCTGCAGGAGCGCATCACGTCCACAAGAGAGGGCTCCGTTACCTCGGTCCAGGCGATCTATGTCCCGGCGGACGATCTGACAGACCCGGCTCCGGCCACAACGTTTGCACATCTGGACGCCACGACGGTCCTTTCCCGCAGCATCGCGGAGCTTGGCATTTACCCGGCGGTCGACCCGCTGGATTCTACTTCGCGGATCCTGGAGCCGGGTACCGTGGGCAAAAAGCACTATAAAACGGCGCAGGCTGTCCAGCAGGTACTGGAAAAGTACCGGGAGCTGCAGGATATCATCGCCGTCCTGGGCATGGATGAGCTGAGCAGCGAGGATAAAAAGACGGTCGCCAGAGCGCGCCGCATCCAGCGCTTCCTTTCCCAGCCGTTCCATGTGGCGGAGGTCTATACCGGCCTGCCCGGCTGCTATGTCCCCTTGAAGGAGACGATCCGCAGCTTCGAAGCGATCTTGGGCGGCGAGTGCGACAGCCTGCCGGAGCAGGCGTTCCTGAACTGCGGCACCATCGACGACGCCTACCAAAAGAGCAAGCAGCTCTAATGCCGCGCTGAATTTGGAAAAGGAGGCTTCTATGCAGCAGGAGCAATTGCATTTTCAGGTCGTGACAGCTGCTGGCACCGCTGTGGATGAGATGACCCGCTATGTCTCGCTGCCACTGGTTGGTGGCAGTGTCGGGATTCTGCCGGGCCATGCGCCCTTGCTGGCTGCCGTGGCGGCCGGTACGGCGATCTGCGACGACGGCGTGGACCGGAAAACCTTCCAGGTTTCAGACGGGATCGTGGAAGTGAGCGATAACCATGTCCTGGTTCTCTCCCAGCCGGTTTGACGGCGGGGAGAGCGGCGGATTTCATAAATAATTTTCGTGCCCCGGGGCACCATGCTTTTCCTAGGAAAAGCATGAAAAGATTTGGGGGATGCTGTGCGGCAGGCGGCCCTTGTATTTGCGAGCGGCCTTTGAGCCGTGTGAATTCATTCAATTTTGCAAATGATCTGCCATGCCTGCTGCCGTCTGGTATGGCAGTTTTTTGCGATCCTTACGGGTAAGCCTCCGCTGGGCCAGAGAACTGCCAGGCGGGTGATTCTATGCTATACAAAAATTCGAGAAAAATCCCCGCTGGTGTGCCATGCGCCCAGCGTAAGGGACGGAGATGCCATGAAGGGTTTACTGATCATTCCTGCCTATAACGAGGAAGAAAATATCGGCGCCTTGCTCGACGAACTGGATTCCGGCTATAGCGCCTATGATTACATCGTCGTCAACGACGGTTCCCGGGACGCGACCCGGGATATCCTGCGCGCCAGGCATGCACCGTATTTGGACCTGCCGGTCAATCTGGGTATTGGCGGCGGCGTGCAGGCCGGGTATCTGTATGCCCAGGCGCATGACTATGATATCGCAGTGCAGATGGATGGCGACGGGCAGCATTTGCCAGCCTATCTTGACTGCCTGATCGCACCGCTGCTGGCGGACAAGGCAGATTTTGTCGTCGGCTCCCGGTATTTGGAGCACGAGGGCTTTCAATCCTCCTGGCTGCGCCGGGCGGGGGGATCGCTTTTAAGCCGTTGGCTGCGTATGCTGACGGGCATTACCGTCCGTGATGTCACCAGCGGCTTTCGTGCCGTGAACCGGAAGGGAATCGCGCTGTTTGCGGCGGAGTATGCCCAGGATTATCCGGAGCCGGAGGCGCTGACCCTTGCAGCGCTGCGCAAGCTGCGGATCCTGGAGGTGCCCGTCCGAATGCGGGAGCGCAGCGGCGGGCACTCCTCGATCTCGGGCGTTCGCTCGGTGTATTATATGATCAAGGTGACATTGGCCCTGCTTGTGACCAAAATGGCGAATAAAAGGAAGTGAACGTGTTGGAGATTCGACTGCGGATCGCATTGCTTGTAGCTTTGGCGCTCTATTTTTGCAGTATTTTTGTGCTTTTGAAGAAAAAACGGCTGGAGCTTCGCTACACGCTGCTGTGGATTTTTGGCGGGATCATTATGCTGCTGCTCCTGGCATTCCCGGGAACATTTGGCGCGCTGCTGCGCTTGATCGGCGTTGTGGAGGTCACAAACGGCCTGTTTGGCATCGTGCTGTTCCTGCTGCTGATTATCTTGATCTCGATGACCTCCGTTCTCTCGCAGCTGAGCAACAAGCTCCGGACACTCACGCAGATCTGTGCGCAATACGAAAAACGAATCAGGGATTTGGAAGATGAAAAAGATGAAACCATCCGCCGCGATGCGGCGGGAGCTTCTTAGCTATCTCTTTTGGGGCATTTTAACGACAGTCGTCAGCTGGGGCAGCTATACGCTCTTTGCCTGGCTGTTTGGCAAAGGCGTCGCCGTTGGACAGACGAAGCTGGTCTTTTGGGCCAATTTCTGCTCCTGGCTCTGCGCGGTGCTCTTCTCCTTTGTGACAAATAAGATTTGGGTGTTCCAGAGTCGCAGCTGGGCGCTGCGGGGGACGACGGCGGAGTTTTTAAAATTCTTTTTCTCCCGTCTGGCGACCGGTCTGCTGGAAATTGCCGCGGTGCCGCTGCTGGTGCACGCAGGGTTGGACTGGTCGATTTTCGGTGTCGCGGGGTTCGCGGCCAAGGTGATCGTCAGCTTGACCATCGTGGTGCTCAACTATTTTGCCAGCAAATTTCTGGTGTTTTACCGGAAGAAAAGCTGAGCCGTAGCGCTGGGAGGAAACGATATGAAACGTTTAAACGGAAAGCAGCTGCTGCGGGAAAACTGGGCGCTTTGCCTTGCGTTGCTGGTGGTCTTTGCGCTGCACATGTGGGCCCTGCGTACGCTGGGCGTGCACCATGGGCTGCAGAATGATGATCTGAGCTATTTGGAGAGTGGTCTGACGTTTGCGAAAACCGGTGTGGTCTCCATGCATTCGACGTATCCCTCCGCACAGATCATGCCGGGGATGACGTATCTGATCGCAGTTGTGTCTTTGATTTTTGGTGATGGCGTCTGGCTCTGGGCGGCGCTGAAAATGCTCTGGGCTATTCTTGGGACGTGCACGGCGCTGTTTGTCTATCGCAGCGTGCATCTGTTTGCGCCGAAGTGGTGCGGGATCGCGGCCATGCTGCCGCTGCTGCGGGCGGATATGATTTGGATGGACAATTTGCTCCTGACGGAGACACCCTTTATGCTGGCACTGACCGTCACGGTGTACTACACGCTGCGGATGGGGCAGGAGGCGAATTGGAAAAACTTCTGGTGCTGTGCCGCGGGCTATCTGGCGGCGCTGCTGCTGAAGGCGAACATTGCGCCATACCCGGTGCTTGCGCTTGCCTATCTGCTGCTGCGGCATTATGACAGAAAGCTGCTGGGCAAGCAGTGCATTGCGCTGGCCGCTGTGGTGCTGTGCTTTATTCTGCCTTGGAGCGTGCGCAACTACCTGCAGTTTCACGCCTTTATTCCGCTGACCTATGGCGCGGGCAACCCGACGCTGCTCGGCACCTACCAGGGGGAGGGCTATCCTGCCGACGAGGAGCTGGATTATGTAAAGTATGCTTCCACGCCGGTACGGGAGGATTATGCTGAATACTTTGATGAAAACGGCGAGGTGAAGCCGCAGTATGCCCAGTATATCTCGCTGCAGGAGGACGCGTACAAGGCCAAGTACCGGCAAAAGGTTTGGTTCGCGCAGGCGCCGGGGAAGATGCTGCGTTCCTATCTGCTGGAAAAGCCATGGCGGGTAATCCGCGGCGTGTTTTACTGGAATACGCCGTTTTCCGTCACGCTGCAGCAGCTGCAGGCGGTGCAATATGTCGATCTGGCGCTATGCGGAATCGCGGTGCTGTGCGCGCTGCTGCGCCGCAGGCTGCGCGGCGTGACGTGCTTTGTCACGCTGGTATATCTGGCCAATGTGTATATCTATAGCATGACCTTCGCGTATGAACGCTATAATGCGTCCTTGATGAGCCTGCGCTTTATTCTGGTCGGCCTTGCGCTGGCGCAGCTGCAGGCGCTCCTGCGGGAGTGCATTGCAAGCCGCCGGACTCGCCGCTTGCGGGGCCAGGCTCAGTAAAGCGGTGAAGCGCAAAATGAAAAAACGGGGCTGCCCGGTGCGATGCACCAGGGCGGCCTCGCTTTTTATACCTGCTGCAGATGGGAAGAAATTTTATAATTTATGAAAAACCTATTGACAAACCAGGAATATAGAGCTATACTACCAACATACCGAGTTGGTAGTATAAAAAGAACCGAGGCGGATCCAATGAAACCGTATGAAATGTTTCGATGTCGCAGCTTGCGGTGCAGCTTGTAGATTTGAGTAAGAGACGAGATATAAAAATAACGCGATAAAGGAGAATTACTATGTCTAAGATTTATACTTCCGCAGATCAGCTCATCGGCAAGACGCCGCTGCTGGAATTGACGCATCTGGAAAAGAAATATGACCTGCAGGCAAAGATTGTGGCCAAGCTGGAGTACTTTAACCCCGCCGGTTCTGTCAAGGACCGCATTGCCAAGGCGATGATCGACGAAGCCGAGGCGTCGGGCCGTCTGCAGCCGGGCTCCGTGATCATTGAGCCGACCTCCGGCAATACCGGCATCGGCCTGGCGTCGGTTGCTGCGGCCCGGGGCTACCGGATCATCATTGTGATGCCGGAGACCATGAGCGTGGAGCGCCGCCAGCTGATGAAGGCCTATGGCGCAGAGCTGGTCCTGACGGACGGTGCGAAGGGGATGAAGGGCGCCATCGCCAAGGCGGATGAGCTGGCCAAGGAGATTCCCAATAGCTTTATTCCCGGCCAGTTTGTCAATGCCGCGAATCCCCAGGCGCATTATGACACGACCGGCCCGGAGATTTACGCCGATACGGACGGCCAAGTGGATTATTTCGTCGCCGGTGTCGGCACCGGCGGGACGGTCACTGGTGTTGGCCGGTATTTGAAGGAGAAGAACCCGGCGGTCAAGGTCGTCGCAGTGGAGCCGAAGAGCTCCGCGGTCCTGTCCACCGGCGTTGCGGGTGCGCATAAGATCCAGGGCATCGGCGCTGGCTTTGTCCCTCAGGTGCTGGATACGAAGATCTATGACGAGATCATCCCGGTCGAAAATGAGGACGCCTTTGCCGTCGGTAAGGAGATCGGCAAGGCAGAGGGAATCCTCGTGGGCATTTCGGCAGGCGCTGCCGTCTGGGCGGCGATCCAGCTGGCAAAGCGGCCTGAAAATGTGGGCAAGACCATTGTGGTCCTGTTGCCGGATACGGGTGACCGCTACCTCTCCACGCCGCTGTTTGCGGATTGATACGCAGAAATCGGCAGGTGGCCCTGGTATATTTCCAGAGCCACCTGCGTTGTCATCGGGGATTTTCCAAAAAAAGAAACGGCAGAGACCGCATAACCATGCGATCTCTGCCGTTTTTGGTGGAGACTACTGGACTCGAACCAGCGACCTCCTGCGTGTGAAGCAGGCGCTCTAACCAGCTGAGCTAAACCTCCGGATCTGCAGCGCAAAACCGGTGCGTTGCCTACAACGTAGCATTATTATACCATATCTTCCGGAAAAATCAAGACCCAGGTCGATTTTTTATCCTGCAGGCCGGAAAAGCCAGCGCGGCGCGAGAAAAAAAGCTTGCATTTTTCCCCGCGCCGTATTATGTTGAAGGAGATCAAGCGGCGCGGCCGAAAGTAGCAGCTTCCGACTTGTTTTGCAGGAAATATGTGCTATACTGGTTTTGCAGGCGAAAAATCGCAGATATTCCGGGCAGCGCATCACAGGACTTGCAGAATGTGCCCCTTGAGATAGAGGTTCTGGCCCGCTTGCAGCGAAGCGGGGTGGTCCCGGCTTTGCAGCAGATTTTCCACCAGCCGGACCTGCCGCCCGCTGTCTGCCGCGGCCTGCTGCAGCATCTGGAAAAAGAGGGGCGGCGTCATAAAGTGGCTGCAGGAGCAGGTCAGCAGGAAGCCGCCGGGCTTCACCATCTGCATACAGCGCAGATTCAGCTCTTTGTATCCCCGGGTCGCGCCGTCCAGCGCCTGCTTGCTTTTGGCAAATGCCGGCGGATCGCAGATGACGACGCCGAAGCGGCGGCCTTCGTCCGCATACTGCCGGGCCAGGTCGAAGACATTGGCTTGGGTCGTTTGAATTTTATCCGCGACGCCGTTTGCCGCAGCGTTGCGCCGCACCAGTGCCAGGGCGCTGGCGGAGACATCCACCGCTTCGACATGGGCCGCGCCGTACAGGGCTGCGTGGATCGCAAAGCCGCCGGTGCAGCAGCACAGATCCAGTACATCCTGCCCCGGGACATAGGGCCGCAGGTGCCCCCGGTTTTCCTGTTGGTCGAGGAAGTGGCCGGTCTTTTGCCCAGTGGGGATATTGACAAACATGGCCGCATCGTGCTCCCGGATCTGAATTTCTGGGGGGACACTGCCGTAGACGCACCGGCTGATCTGTGCCATGCCTTCCTTTTCCCGTACGGCAAGGTCATCCCGCTCATAGATCCCGGCGGGCTGAAACAGCTCTGCTAGGATGGAGATAAGCGCTTCCTTGCGCTGCTCCATCCCCAGGCAGACGATCTGAAAGCTGAGGTAATCGCCGAATTTATCGACCGTCAGCCCCGGCAGGCCGTCACTCTCGCCGAAGACGACGCGGCAGGCGTTGGAAAAACCAAGCTGCTGCCGGTAGGCCCAGGCGGCGGCAATCCGCGCTCGGAAAAAGGCCCGGTCAATGGGTGTATCCTGGGACCTTGTCAGCATACGGACAGCGATTTTTGACTGTGCGTTGAAAAAGCCGCGGCCAACAAAGCGGTGGCGGCTGTCCAGGACTGCGACGACATCGCCGTCCCGGCAGCGGTCGTCGCACCAGGCGATCTCGTTATCATAGATCCAGCTGCTGCCGGCGGCCAGGTCCAATTCTTCCCCGCGCCGCAGGCATACCTGCCCGATATCCATAGGTATACTCCTTTAAAATGGAAATATGACGCTTCCCGGCCTTGACCGGTAGAAGCGAAGCTATCATAACAAAAGAACGAAAAAAATGCAAGCCGCAGGCAGCGGCCAGGAAGGAGCGAATCTCCATGAATCAGTGGCGTTATCCCGCCAGCAGCGGCGGGGAGATCCAGGCGTATGGCTGGCAGGGCCAGGGCGAACCCCGGGCCATTGTCCAATTTGTGCACGGCATCGCGGAGCACGCCGCCCGGTATGACGAGTTTGCCCAGGCCCTCTGCGCCAAGGGCATTTGGGTCGTGGCGGAGGACCATATGGGGCACGGCGGCTCCATGGGCGAGACGGCGGGGTATTTTTCCGGCGGCTGGCTGGCGGCGGTGCAGGATATTTACGCGCTGCAGCAGGCAACGAGTCAGGCCCACCCCGGTGTGCCGTATTTCCTCTATGGCCACAGCATGGGCTCGTTTTTGACAAGGACATTTCTGATCGAGCATCCGGACTGCCCCCTGCAGGGCGCGATCATCGCCGGGACGGGCTGGCAGAGTCCTGTGGCCCTCCGTCTGGGGCTGGCCATCTGCCGCCGGGAGGCGCGGCACCTGGGGGAAAAGGCAGTCAGCCCGCTGGTGAACCGGCTGTTGTTCGGCAGCTACAACAAGGGGATCCCCGCCCCCAAGAGCGCCTTTGCCTGGCTCAGCCGGGATGACGCCGCCGTGGCTGCTTATGAGGCGGACCCGCTTTGTGGCTTTGACGCCACCGTCGGCCTGGCCCGGGATATGCTCGGGGGGCTGCAGATGATCCAAAATAAGCACAACCTTGCAAAGATGAATCAGGCGCTGCCTGTTCTCTTCCTCGCGGGAGATCGGGACCCGGTCGGCCATTACGGTAAGGGCGTGGAAATGGCCTGCGTTGCCTTCCGTCGGAGCGGAATGCAGCAGGTGGATATGCAGCTTTATCCAGGCGGCCGCCATGAGATGCACAACGAAATCAACAAAGATGCAGTCTATCAGGCGGTGATCGACTGGATTTATGCAAAAATATAGGATTTTTTATTCATATCTGGCGTTTCCGGCCTGTTGTAGTATTGACAGACGGCAGGGAAATTGCTATAATGGTTACAACATTGTTACGAATTTAGTTACAGGAGTGTCACCGATGATGAGAAAATTACTAAGCCTCCTTCTGGTTGTCACAATTGTGCTGGCTGTATTACCGGCGGCTTACGCCGCATCGGACGAGCCCGGGCGCACCCCGGATGAGACGGCGGCCAGCGCGCTGCCTGGCGCACCGGAGGAGCCTCAAGAAGAATCCAAAGAGCCGGAGGAAACGCTGCCGGCCCTGACCGATACATATGAGGATCTGCAGCAGGAAGCCGAATCCATCCTGGAAGACTTCTTCGACGGCGCGCAGACGCTGGCAGGCGAGAATGTCAAATCCGGCTTCGTCCGGCGGACGACCAGCAGCGCGGGCGTCGCGTTTATCAAATCCCATGAGGGCTTTGTGCAGTACCCGATGTGGGACGTCGGCCAGTGGTCCATCGGCTACGGTAGCCGATGCCCGAATTCGCCGAAGGTCAAAAACTACACCGAGGAAAGCTTTGCCTCCCAGGAGGAGTACGAGAGCTTCTTGGGCTATGTCAAAAACGGCATCACCCAGCAGGAGGCAACGTCACTGCTGCAGGACTTTTTGATTAACTCCTTTGAGCCTGCTGTCAACAATGTTGCCAAGCAGTACAATGTTGCGCTGAGCCAGAATCAGTTTGACGCGCTGGTAGAATTTAGCTACAACCTCGGCGCCGGCTGGACCAGTGGCAGCCGTCTGCGCTCCGGTCTGATCTATGGCTACCACAACAAGAGTTGGACGATGGTTAATAGCCTGCAGAACAAGGGCTGGTACTTTATCAACGCCATGGGGACCTGGTGTAATGTCAGCGGACAGCCCCATCACGCCATCGCGACCCGCCGAATCCAGGATCTGGAGATGTTTGTCGGCGGCAAATATTACGATAACTGGGCGGCGCTGCGCAAGGCAGAGGTCCACTACACCTATCTGTTCTTCGATGCCAACGGCGGCAGCTGCGTCAATATGGAAGGCACCGGCGACTGGGCCCTGGGCAACCGGTTCTACTTCACCGGGACGCCTTACGGTGCGCTGATGAACGCCCAGCGCAGCGGCTATTACTTCGCCGGGTGGTACACCGCCAAGGACGGCGGCACGAAAATCACCGCCGATACCATCGCTAAGGCGAATACATCTTCAAGCTATTACGCCGGGATCACCGTCTATGCCCATTGGAGCACGACGCCGGTCGACCCGGAGATCGGCAGCGCCAGCGGCAGTAAGACCGGCTACACAGACGTCGCGGAGACGGACTGGTTTGCCGATGCTGTTGTCGAGGCCAGCCGCCAGAATATTTTCAGCGGCTATCCCGACGGGACCTTCCGCCCGAATGAGACTCTGACCCGGGCGATGGCCGTGTCGCTGCTCTACCGCATCAGTGGCCAGAGTGGGGACTACACCGCATCCGCCCGCGTCTTTACGGACGTCGCGGCAACGGAATGGTACGCAAGCGCCGTTG
>CAUBIP010000040.1 GCA_958436045.1 uncultured Oscillospiraceae bacterium
TCCTTTGGCGGTGTATGATGCGGCGTGTTTCGCGCAGTATTTTCTGATGATGTTTTCTGCGGCTTTGCGGCAGCTCGGGCATGGCCGGATTGCGAGAGGTAATGGCCGCCTGCTTGCTGGGCCCGCTTTTTCCGCCGTTCCGCGGCCTTTTTCCGGCGGATGCGCTCGCTGCGCAACCGCAGCAGGACGACGGCCAAAATCAGCGCCAGGGGGATGAGCAGCCAGAGAAATTTTTTCACCTGCCGCCCGGCACTCTTGGCTGCGTACTGCACCACATGCCGCTCCACGGCGGTGATGGGCCGCAGCGTCGTCTCGCCGACTGTCTTGCCCTGATAGGTCACGGTGACGGTGCCGACGTCGTCCGTTGTTTCCAGCGGCGCGCTCAGGGTGTCCGCCCCGCCGGTCAGCGCGTAGGACAGCTGCAGCTGGCTCTCGTCGTAATCCGCCGGGAGCAGCGCCGTGACATCCTGCGCCGGAGCGACGACGACGGAATCGACATTCGCGTTCTTGACCTTCACCTGGGCCACCGGGACAAGTTGAGAGATCACTGTGGCAAAGCGGAAGCTCGTCAGGCCGTATTCCAGCAGCTTTTTCGTCTGCACGAAGCTGTCATAGACGACGCTGCCGTCGTCGTTCACAATCGTTTTGCAGCCGGTGACGATGCTGAGATAGTAGACATCGCCCTGCTTGACCGTCGAGATCAGGCAGCGGCCTGCCTTGCTGGTGTAGCCGGTTTTGACGCCCTTGGCCTTTTCATAGTAATAATCCGGGTTGATGGCCGTGCTCATGAGATAGTTCGTCGTATGGACGATGCGCTTGTCACTGAGATTCGTCGCCGGGACCTCGTAGACTGCGGTGGAGACGATGGTCCGGAACGTCTCGTTCTGCAGGGCGGCCTCCGTTATGAGGCGCAGATCCCGGGCGGTGGTGTAGTGGTCGTCGTCATGCAGGCCGTCGGGGTTGGCAAAGTGGGTGCCGGTGCAGCCCAAGGCCTGGGCCTTCTCGTTCATTTTTTCCACAAAGGCGTCGATCGTGCCGCCCAGGTGCTCCGCGACGACGCAGCAGGCGTCGTTTGCGGAGGGGAGCATGATGCAATAGAGCAGGTCCTCCATCGTCAGCGCCTCGCCGACCTGCAGCGATGCGGTGGAGCCGTCCGGGTCCAGCCCGGCCAGCGCAGTCTCGGTGACGGTGACCTCCTCGGCCAGGTCCTTGCAGAGCTCCAGTGCCAGCATACAGGTCATGATCTTCGTCAGGCTGGCGGGGTAGACCTTGTCGTCGGCATTTTTTTCGTAGACGATGGTCCCGGAATTCATCTCGACGAGCATCGCCGCCGCGGCGTCGACGGAGAAGGCCGGGTCGCTTGCGTCGGCAGGGGTACTGTCGCCGTTTTCTGAATCTGCGGGCGTCTCCTCGTCTGCCGGGGCTTCCTCATCTGCGGCGGCCTCATCCTGCGGCGAGTCTGTCTGCGCGGCGGCCGGATCGTTTCCGGGGTCATTGACGGCGGCGCAGGGGAGGGCGAGCGCGGAAAAAAGAAGGCTCAGCGCCAGAAAAAGCGACAAAATACGTGTCTTAACCATAAAAAACTCCAGTAAATTGCAAAATATGCGGCAAAGGTGATTGCTGCGTGCCCGCAGATTGTGATATACTAAAAAAGAAGAATCAAAATTCGACCGGGCGCAGCGCGACTTTTTTCTATTATAAGCAAGGAACGGGCTTGTGTCAACGAAAAGGCGGGGGATTTCTATGAAAGCAAAGCTGCTGCGCTGGGGCCTGCTTCTGTGCTGCGCAGGCTTTTTGCTCTTTGGCCTGGGCCTGTACTTCGGCCGCACGACCGGCGGGACGGTCCTGTATCAGCGGCCAGCCGCTGCATCATCCGTGGCAGCCGAAGCGCCGGAAGCGCCGGAAGCACCAGAGACGCCGGAAGCACCGGAAGAACCGGACGCGCCGGAGGAGACCGCAACCGAACCGGAGGGCATGGCATCCCGCGTCAACCTGAATACCGCCGACGCGGCAGCCCTGGAATCCCTGCCCGGGATCGGACCGGCCCTCGCCCAGCGGATTATCGACTACCGCACGGCCAACGGCCCATTTCAGACGACGGCGGAGATTCAGGACGTCCGCGGCATCGGCGCGGGGATCTATGAAAAGATCAAAGACAGCATAACAGTGGAGTGAGGAACAATGAAGATTTTAGTGGTGGATGACGAGGCGGTTTTGGTCAAGGGGATCAAATTCAACCTCTGCAATGATGGCTATGATGTCGTGACCGGCAGCAATGGCCGCGAAGCGGTGGAGCTGGCGGCGGACCCGTCTGTAGACCTTATCATCCTGGATCTGATGATGCCGGAGATGGACGGCCTGATGGCCTGCGCCAAGATCCGGACATTTTCCGATGTCCCGATCCTGATGCTCACGGCGAAGGCAGAGGATATGGATAAGCTTATCGGCTTTGACCATGGGGCGGATGACTATATGACAAAGCCCTTTAACATCCTGGAGCTCAAGGCCCGGGTCCGGGCGCTGCTGCGGCGCGCCAAGCGGGAGCCGGAGCAGGCCGTCTGGCTGACAGGCGGCCCCATTCGCCTGAATACCCAGAGCAGGACGGTCTTTCGGGGCAATACCCAGGTCGATCTGACCCTCAAGGAGTTTGACCTGGTGGAGCTGTTGCTTCGCAACCCGGAGCGGGTCTACTCCCGGGAGGCGCTGCTCGACGCCATCTGGGGCTACGAGTACCGCAGCGATATTCGGACGGTGGATGTGCACATCCGCCGCATCCGGGAGAAGCTGGAGGAGAATCCTGCCGCGCCGCAGCATATTCTGACCAAGTGGGGAGTGGGCTACTATTTCAAAGCATGAGAAGGGAAATCGCCGCGGCCTCCGGCGGCTGCTGCCCAGCACGTCCCAGGCCAAGCATGCAGCGCTTTATGTGCTCATCACGGCGGTGGCGCTGTGCCTGCTGAACCTCATCGCCGCCGTTTCGACCCGGAATCTGGTGTTCCGGTCCAACGCGGCGTCGATGCAGGATAAGGCGCAGCTCGTGGCCTCGTCCCTGGCGGGGCTGGATGAGCTGACCCAGGAGCGGGTCGCCCAGACAATGGAGGTCCTGGCGGACCTGCGCTCCACCCGCGTCGTCGTCACGGACGCCAGTGGGCGGATGGTCTACGACTCCCGGGCCGAGGGGCAGAGCAAGCAGGTGTATTTCCTCCTGCCCGAGGTCGTGCAGGCGCTGGAGGGCAACGATGTTTTCTACTGCCAGTATACCGGCGAAGCTGTCGAGAGTCACGCCGCCGCGCCGGTGCTTTATTACGACGCCCCCATGGGCGCGGTCTATCTCATGGCCTACGATACGGACCAAGGCACGCTCATCGCGTCCCTGGAGGGGAATCTTCTGAAGATCACGGTGCTGCTGGAGCTGGCGGTCATCTTGATCTCTCTGCTGTTCTCCTCCGCCTTCTCCCGCCGGATGAACCGCGTGCTGGACTCCATCCGGACTGTGCGGGCCGGGGATTACACCCACCAGCTGGAGATGACCGGCCATGACGAGGTCTCCCAGCTGGCCCAGGAATTTAACGAGCTGACGGACCGGCTGCACGAATCGGAGCAGCTGCGCCGCCGCTTTGTCTCCGATGCGTCCCACGAGCTCAAAACGCCGCTGGCGTCCATCAAGCTGCTGGCGGATTCGATTTTGCAAAATGAGATGGACAGCGAGACGGTCCGGGAATTTGTCGCGGATATCAGCACCGAGGCCGACCGCCTGACCCGCCTTTCCGCCCGCTTGCTGGAGCTGACGAAGCTGGACGCCCAGGTGATGCAGCCTCGGGAGGTCGTCGACGTGAGCGGGACGGTCCGGCAGGTGCTGAAAATGCTGCGGCCCCAGCTGGAGCAGCAGCATATCAAGGCAAGCTGCGACCTTGCAGGCGGCGCGACGATCCTCGCCACGGAGGACGACCTTTACCAGATTGTCTTCAATCTGGCGGAGAACGGCATCAAATACAACCGCCCCGGCGGCGCGCTCCTGCTGCAGGTGGAGCGCCGGGACGAGACCGTCATCCTGACCGTGGCGGACACCGGCATCGGCATCCCGGACGACGCCATGGCCCATATTTTCGAACGCTTTTACCGGGTGGACAAGGCCCGCTCCCGCCAGGCCGGCGGGACAGGGCTGGGCCTTTCCATCGTACATGATATGGCCGAGCGGCACTTCGGCACGATCGAAGTCGCCCACCGGGACCCGGTGGGGACACGCTTCCAGGTGACGTTCCCGCTGTTTGCCGTGGAGGAGGAGCCGGAATGAGACGATTGCTTTGGAGCGCCGCACTTCTGCTGGCGCTGCTGGCAGGCTGCGCTGCCCAGGAAACGGCGGGGGACGCGGTACAGCCGGTGAATTTTTACTACCCCCGCGTCACGCCCGCCTATGGGCAGGCTGACGGCTGCCTGGCGGCGGAGGTCTGCGACTGGGGCGCGCAGGAGATGGACTATCTGGCGCTCCTGGACCGCTATCTCCAGGGCCCCGTCTCAGAAGAGCTCCGGCAGCCGCTGCCGGAGGGGACGGCATTTCTGGACGTCACCGTCCAGGCCCAGTGCGCCAATGTGACGGCGAACGCCGCCTTTGCCACGCTCTCCGGCAGCGCGCTTTCCGAGGCGGCCTGCTGCCTGGCAAAGACGCTGCTGGAGCTGCCCGGGATCCAGTCCGTCCGCCTGTCCGCCAAGAACGCGCTGCTGGACGGGCAGAGCTCCCTGTTTTTGACAAATGACAGCATCATCCTTTCTGACGACGGCGCCAGCACCTTTGAGCTGCCCATGGCCCTGTATTTCGCGTCGGACGATGGCCGCTATTTATGCGAGCAGACCTTGACCGTCCCCACGGACCTGACCGGCGCACTGCCGTCGTACCTCATCGAGCAGCTGATCGAAAACCCGGCCGGGGAGGGGAGGCGGACGCTGCCTGCAGACCTCCGGGTCCTGGATACGACGATCGAGAACGGTGTCTGCACCGTCGACCTCTCCCAGCAATTTCTCGACGATATGCCCCAGACGGCGCTGGAGGAGCGGCTGCGGGTCTTTTCCATCGTCAATACCCTGACGGGGATCGACAATGTGGATGCCGTGCGCATCCTCGTCTCCGGCGCACCGGTGGAGCGGTACCTGTACCTGGACCTGCAGCAGGATCTGGTCCGGGAGCCGTCGGTCATCGCTGCGGCGCACCCGGCGCTCAGCACCTTTGACGCGACGCTGTGCCTGCCCATGGAGGGGCAGAGCGGGCTCTTTGCCTGCCCGATCCAGTTGGAGAGCCGCGCCAATGAGGACAAATGCCGCCTCGTCCTGGATGCGCTGCTGGCCTATTCCGGGGGCAACGGGTATTATAATCCGCTGCCAGCGGGACTTATCATCCGGGCATTTTCCCGGGAGAATGGCGTCTGCTACATTGATTTCTCCGCCGATCCCCTGGGCGACTGTCAGGACCCGGCGCAGATGCGCCAGTGTGTCCAGGCCATCGTCCTATCCCTGCGGGAGTCGGTGACAAGCTGCCTGGTGCAGATCACCGTCAACGGCATCCCGTTGCAGCAGCTCCACGCCCTCTATACAGAGCACAGCCGGTACTATGTTCCGGAGCTGAGCCAGTTATACCGCTAAAAACACATCAGGCGCGCCGTAAGCTACAACTTACGGCGCGCCTCAGTCTGGCCCAAAAGCCTCGCAAAGCTTGTGCCGCGCATGGCGCAAAGCAAGTCAAAATTTTTTTCCGGCGGCAAGTGGGTGAGCCTCCAAGAGGGCAAGTGTAGCGCAGCGCGATTGGCGAATAAGCGAGAGTCAAACTCTTAAGCGAGGGGCAAAATCAAAGATTTTGCCCCTCGAGCTTATACAGCGGAGTCTCGTTTGAGAGCGTGGCAAAATATATTTTGCCACGCTCACGCTTATTCCGCTTTTGTATCGCAGTAAATGCAGCGGTAGACGCCGTTTTCCGGGTCGGTCAGCTTGAAGACATGCTCCAGCTCCTGCTCGATGGACGTGATGCACCGGGGATTCTTACACTTGAGAACGCCGGAGATTGTCTCGGGCAGCTTCGGGTGGATCTTCTTCGTGATGACGCCGTCGGTGATGACATTGACGGTGATCTGCGGGGCAATATAGCCAAGCAGGTCAAAATTCAGGTCGATGACCTCGTTGACCTTGAGAATGTCCTTCTTCTCCAGCTTGTTGCTGACGGCATTCTTAATCAGCGCGACTTCGCAGTGCATGTCGTCCAGCTTCAGGTATTTGTAGAGCTCCATGCCGCGGCCAGCCGGAATATGGTCGATGACAATGCCGTTTTTAATGGTACCAATAATCATTTGTTACGCCACCCCCAGAAGTTTCAGAATCAGTGCCATACGGATATATTTGCCGCAGAGGACCTGCTTGAAGTAGCAGGCGCGCGGGTCTTTATCAACCGCCACGGAGATCTCATTGACACGGGGCAGGGGATGGAGGATCGCCAGGTCCTGCTTCGCGGTTTTGAGCTTGTCAGGCGTCAAAATATAGCTGTCCTTCAGGCGGATATAATCGGCCTCGTTGAAGAAGCGCTCCCGCTGGACGCGGGTCATATAGAGAATATCCAGCTGCGGCATGGCCTCGTCCAGGCTCGTCGTCTCGATATAGTCGATGCCGTTCTTATCCAGAATTTCACTGCGGACATGCTCCGGGATGCGCAGCTCCTCCGGGGAAATCAGGATGAACCGGACGCCCGGATAGCGGCTCATGGCGGAGATGAGGGAGTGAACCGTCCGGCCAAACTTCAGGTCACCGCAGCAACCGATGGTCAGGTTGTCCAGGTGCCCCTTCTCCCGGCGGATGGTCAGCAGGTCCGTCAGGGTCTGGGTCGGGTGGTTGTGGCCGCCGTCCCCGGCGTTGATGACCGGGATGGTGACATTTTGCGCGGCAACAAAGGGCGCGCCCTCTTTCGGGTGCCGCATGGCAATGATATCGGCAAAGCAGGAGACCGTCCGGGCTGTATCAGCGACGCTCTCGCCCTTGGAGACGGAGCTGCCGCTGGCGTCGGAGAAGCCGATAACACTGCCGCCCAGCTCGTACATGGCTGCCTCAAAGCTCAGCCGCGTCCGGGTCGAGGGCTCGTAGAAGAGCGTCGCCAGCTTTTTATACTTGCACTTTTCGCGGTAGGCCTCGGGGTGGGCGATGATGTCCTCCGCCGTGGTGATGAGGTTGTCGATCTCCTCCTGGGAGAGATCGCGGATGTCGATCAGGTCTTTTTTCATTTGTTGCCTCCAATCCAGCTTTCATCCTGCGGGCAGTCACGGAATTGCAGCAGCCGTGCCTTATCCGCCTCTGCAATATAATGCTCCGCCGCTGCGACCTCGACGACGGTGTCCAGGTCCGACAGGCTGACATTTTTCACGTTTGCCGCCGCCAGGCGCTCCACACTCTTGCGCATCCCGTAGGTGAAGATACTGGCGATGCCCAGGACCTCGGCCCCGGCCTCCCGCAGTACATTCACGACCTCCAGAACACTGCCGCCGGTGGAGATCAGATCCTCGACGACGACGACCTTCTGGCCGGGGAGCAGCTTGCCCTCGATCTGGTTCTGCCGCCCGTGGTCCTTTGCGCCGGAGCGGACATAGCCCATGGGCAGCTCCATCAGGTGCGCCGTGATGGCCGCGTGGGCGATGCCCGCGGTGCTGGTGCCCATGAGGACCTCGACGTCCGGGTAATTCTGCCGGATGATCTCCGCCAGGCCGGATTCGACGTCCAGCCGGACGGCGGGGTCCGAGAGGGTCAGGCGGTTGTCACAGTAAATGGGGCTCTTGATGCCGCTGGCCCAGATAAAGGGCTCGTCCGGCCGCAGGAATACCGCTTTGATCTTAAGAAGATCCTTTGCAATTTTTTCTTTCATCTAAGTTCCTCCTTACAACGACTGCTTCTGTTTTCAAAACGATTTTTAATCGACAAATTCACAGACGCACTTGCGCCACGCCGCCAGCGGGTCTTCCGACTGGGTGATAGGGCGGCCGACGACGATATAGTCAGAGCCAATTTCCTTTGCCTTGGCCGGGGTCGTGATGCGGACCTGGTCATCGGCGCTGCCGCCGGCAAAGCGGACGCCAGGGGTGACGGTCAGGAAGCCAGCGCCGCAGGTGGCGTGAATTTTCCCAGCCTCCAGCGGGGAGCAGACGACGCCGTCCAGCCCCGCGTCCCGGGCGTTTTTCGCGTAGTGCAGGACCGTCTCGTCCAGGCTGCGGGAGATGAGCAGGTCCTCCTGCATCCGGGCCTCGCTCGTCGAGGTCAGCTGCGTCACGGCGATCAGCAGCGGGCGCTGCTTGCCGGGGATGGCCAGGCCCTCCAGGGCCGCTTCCATCATGGCCTTCGTCCCGGCGGCGTGGAGATTGACCATGTCCACCTCCAGCTGGGCCAGCACATGCATGGCCTTCTTGACAGTGTTGGGGATATCGTGCAACTTCAGGTCCAGGAAGATCTTGTGCCCTCTGGCTTTGAGCTCCCGGCAGATGGCCGGGCCCTCGGCGTAGTAAAGCTCCATGCCGATCTTGACAAAGGGGCGCTCCGTGCCGAAGCGGTCCAAAAATTCCAGTGTCTGCGCTTTGCTGCTGAAATCGCAGGCGATGATAACGTCCTTACCCATGTTTATGCGCACCTCCAATAATTTCTTTTAGCGATGAGATATGATATGCTTCCATGACTGCCGGGAGCTCGTCGAGAATATTCCGGCAGGCGCAGGGGTTGATGAGATTTGCCGCGCCGATCTCCACAGCGGTGGCCCCGGCCAGCATCATCTCCACGACGTCCCGCGCCGAAGCGATGCCGCCCGCGCCGATAATGGGGATGGAGACGGCCTCATAGACCTGGTAGACCATCCGCACCGCCACCGGGAAGATGGCCGGGCCGGAGAAGCCGCCCATTTTGTTGGCGATGACCGGCTTGCGCCGGGCGAGATCAATGCGCATGCCCAGCAGTGTGTTGATGAGGCACAGCCCGTCGGCCCCGGCGTCCTCACAGGCGCGGGCGATGGCGGTGATGTCCGTCACATTGGGGCTGAGCTTGATATAGACGGGCTTTTTCGTCACCGCCTTCACGGCCCGGGTCACGCTGGCTGCGGCTTCTGGGCTTGTCCCGAAGGCCATGCCGCCGTTGTGGACATTGGGGCAGCTGATATTGACCTCCAGAATGCCCACCTGCTCCTGCGCGTCCATTTTCCGGCAAGTCTGGCTGTATTCCTCCAGCGAGAAGCCGCTGACATTGGCGATAACCTTTTTCTGATAGCACTGGGCGAGCTTCGGCAGCTCCCGCTCGATGACAGCGTCCACCCCTGGGTTTTGCAGGCCGACGGCGTTGATGAGCCCGCTTTTACACTCGGCGATCCGGGGCGTCGGGTTGCCGAAGCGGGCGTCTTGCGTTGTCCCCTTGATGGAGATGCTGCCCAGGCAGTTGATATCGTACCACTCAGCAAATTCATAGCCGAAGCCGAAGGTGCCGCTGGCGGGGATGATGGGGTTGTCCAGCTCCCAGCCGGAGAGATTGACCTGTAGATCTACCATATAATCTCCTCCTTTTCCAGCACCGGGCCGTCCCGGCAGATGCGCTTGTTGCCGTATTTCGTCTTGCAGCTGCAGCCCATGCAGGCGCCGAAGCCGCAGCCCATCCGCTCCTCAAAGCTGAACTGGCCGCTGGTCTTCGCGGCCTGATTAACTGCCCGGAACATGGGCATGGGGCCGCAGGTGTAGAAGTAGGAGTAGGCAAGGTCTGCCATGGCGTCCGTCACAAAGCCGCGGATGCCATAGGAGCCGTCCGCCGTCGTCACCCGGACGGGGACGCCCAGCGCGGCAAATTCCGCCTCCAGGAACATTTCTTCTTTTGTATTGAATCCGAGGATGACCGTCGGCCGCTTGCCCTCCCGCAGCAGCTGCTTGCACAGCCCATACAGGGGCGGGATGCCGACGCCGCCGCCGATGAGCAGGGGGGCCGCGCCGCTTTTTGCGGTATCGTAGCCATTGCCGAGGCCTGTCAGGACGTCCAGCCTGGCGCCGGGGGCGAGCTTTGTCATGTGCAGCGTCCCTTCGCCGACGGTTTTGTAGATGATGGTCAGGCTCGTGTCATCCCAGTCGTGGATGGAGATGGGCCGCCGGAGATAGAACCCGTCGAGCTGCAGATTGAGAAACTGTCCCGGGGCGGTGATGTCCGATGTGTCGCCCTCCAGCACCATCCGCCAGACCTGGGGGGTCAGCGGCGTGTTGGCGCGCACGGTGAGCGTTTGCTGCTTCATTCTGGCGCTTCCTCCTTATGATCTTGATGCGCTTGTGTGCTTGCTTGCTGCTGCCAGGCCGTGTCCTCCCAGGCGGCGCGGCCGCCGACGGTGGTGCGCAGGCACTTGCCGTAGACGGTCCACCCGGCAAAGGGCGTGCTGCGGCCCTGGGAGCAGAAGTCCTCCGGGTCGACGGTCCAGGCCTGGGAGAGGTCGAAAACGGTCCAGTCCTGGGGGTTCTGCGCCAAGCCGAAGCGCTGCCGGGGCTTGTCGGTCAGCAGGGCCACCAGCTGCGCCAGGGGCAGGATGCCGGGGCGGACCAGCGCGGTGTAGAGGACGGGGAAGGCCGTCTCCAGCCCGACGATGCCGTTCAGGCTCCCGGCAAGGCCGCCGGATTTTTCCTGGGCGCTGTGGGGCGCGTGGTCCGTCGCGATCATGTCGATCGTCCCGTCGCGCAGGCCGGCAAGCAGGGCCGCCCGGTCGTCGGGGCTGCGCAGGGGCGGGTTCATTTTAAAGCGCCCGTCCTCCTGGAGCATTGTTTCGTCCAGGACCAGGTAGTGGGGCGCGGTCTCGCAGGTGACATCGACGCCGCTGGCCTTGGCCTGGCGGATGAGCTCGACACTCTCCCGGCAGGAGATATGACAGACATGGTAGCCGCAGCCCGTCTCGGCGGCAAGCTCCAGGTCCCGGGCGATGGGACCCCATTCACTCTCGCTGCAGATACCCTTGTGCCCATGGGCCTTGGCGTAAGCGCCGTTGTGGATGTAGCCGCCGTGGAGAAGGCTGTTGTCCTCGCAGTGGGCGGCGATGAGCTTGCCCAAGTCCTTGGACCGCCGCATCGCCTCGCGCATCATTGCACGGTCCTGCACGCCGCGGCCGTCATCCGAAAAGGCCAGGACATAGGGCGCGAGCTCAGTCATTGCTGCAAGCTGCTTGCCCTGCTCGCCCATGGTGATGGCCCCGTAGGGGTGGACATGGCACACGGCGCTGCGGGCGATGGCATCCAGCTGCGGCTGCAGATGTTCTAGCGTATCTGGCACCGGGTCCAGATTCGGCATGGCGCCGACGTCTGTATACCCGCCGTGGGCCGCGGCCCGGGTGCCGGAGGCGATCGTCTCTTTATAAGAAAAACCTGGCTCCCGCAGATGGACATGCACATCAGCAAAGCCAGGAAATAAATAACAGTGATGCAATTCTTCAGCAGCTGCCGCGTTATCAGAAACACGAATACTGCCGCCGGAAAAAGAGACTGCCTTACGTTTGATCTTGCCGTCTTCGTAGACGTTCAGTTCTCTCAGTAAATCGCGCAAGGGAAACCCTCCTCAAAATGAAAGCCCTGCAGAAAAGACAGGGCGTGCAGCCAGGGCTGCGGTTCGATCAGCTTAGTTATCTTGCACAGTATAGCATTGGAAGTGGAATTTGTCAAATGCTTTTTGCCGCTTTTTAAAAATTTGTTGAGAGTATCGTTAATTGCAGAAGAAACCGTTACGGTTTTTCCTGCATTATTTTTTATCCGAAGGCAGGCGGAAGGAGGTTAAAACATTGAACGGATACAGTTATTTGACGCTGGAACAGCGACGCGAGATTGAAAGAATGTATGCAGAGGGGGAAAGAGTTGTTGACATTGCCACCCGTTTGAAACGGAGCGTCTCCGCGATTTACGAAGAATTGAAGCGCGGCTATACGGGAGAATTCGACGGATACGCCCGCCCGAAGTACAGCGCGGAGATTGCACAAGCGACGGCGCAAGAAAACCTCCGACGCAGAGGAAACCGACGCGGCGCGAATTGCCGAAAACACGAGGGGCGATTCAACATGAGCGGGACGACAGTAAAGTGGGCGATTGGCGATTATGACAGTACGGACAAAACAACGTCCTTCGCGTACGCCCCTTTGCGCGCACCCCTTCGCGTGCGTCGCTTTGCGTACATCCCTTCGCGCACATCGACTTTCATTTCCTGAATTGCAAGGCGGGCTTCGGATTGGGGGATGGACAATATGGCTGGCGCGCGGGGCGACGAAATCCCGTTCCGATGTTGCCCTATGTGCGGCACACGGCTGCGCGCATACGAAAGCGGCGCGGCGATGAACGCCGCCAGCAGCACGGACCGGGCTATGGGGCGGCAGATTCAGCGCACGGGCGGCATGGCGCAACTGCAAAAGGACGCCGCTGCCTACGGCCTGAACGCAGACAACCTGACCCGCGAGAGCAGCCCGAAGGAGTTGGGCGTGATGCAGCGCCAGATCTACCGGGCGGCGGAGCAGACGGCGGGGGAAATTGAAGCCTTTGCCAGGCAGAAGGGATATAAAAAAGCCGCCGCCGACGCGCTGCAGGCGGCGTGGCAGGGCTATAAGGAGACCGGGCTGAATGAGCTGAGCCCGCAGGAATTCGGCGTGGCGTTCGACACGGCCTACCAGGAGGGGAAGCTGGACGCCCAATATGGGCGAACGGGCGCTTACCTGGAACGGGCGGCGACGGACGCGCTGACGGCGGGGCTGCTGCCGGAGACGGTGAAATACGCCTACCTGGCGGGCACGAAGGACGGCAGCCGCGCGGCAAGCCGGGCACAAAGCCCCATCCAGACCCTGCAGGAGCGGGCGGCGGAACGGCGGGCCAGAAGGGCCGAGGCGGCTGCGACGGCGGCGACCGACGCGGTGCAGCCGGGCGGCGGGCTTACCGTGATGCAGCTGGACGACTATACGGCCAAGCTGCGGACGGCGGAGGGAAAGACCGTTACGGCGGACCAGCTGGAGACAGACGCGCCGGAGCGGCAGATCATCCTGCAGGCGCAGGACGACGGCTACGGGCCGCAGGAGGCAAACGCGCTGCTGGCACACTATGACGGCAGCATGGCGCCGGAGGCGTACTACGAGCAATTCCGGGAAGCAATCACGGCGGGGCAGGACGGCGAGAGCCTGACGGAGGCCCGGCGGCGGGCCGGAAGCGGCTTGACGGCGGAGGCGACGAAGGCGGCCTGGGAGCTGGGGCAGGAAATCCAGACGTTCCTGGACACGGATGAGCGGGTCGGCCCGGCGGGTAAGCAGGCGCTGGATGCGATGGCCTACGGCGACGCAGGGCTTTTTGAGGCCTATTACAAGGCGGGCCTGGCGGGCGAGAGCTTTGCCGAGGCCCGGGGAAGAATCGGACAAATGACCGACGCGCTGGAGGCGAAGCTGCGGGCGGCGGTCAAGGCGGGCGTGCGGGACGCGCAGGGAGGCTTTAGCTATGGCAAGCAAGAACCGAATCGGGATGCAGGACGCGGACGGGTACACGACCTGGGTACCGGAGGACAAGACGGCGCAGTGGGAGGCGTGGCAGAAGCTGACGCCGGAGGAGAAGGCCCAGCAGTCGCAGGCACTGCGCAACGCGCTGATGCAGCGAATCCTGGAGAGCAAAAACAGGAAGTAGAAGGGCAAAAAAATAGCGCCAGCACGGACGAGCGGGCGAAGCTGGACGCGACATTTGACAAGAAACTGGATCAGTGGCTGGAAAACAAAGGCTCACAACAAAGCCCACGCCGCTTCCATGTTGGCACAACGAGCGAGGCGCTGCAGAGCGTTGGAATGGCTGCAGGAGACATTTACTGGGACGCGGCGAAAATCGCGAAGATCATGCAGGAGCATCCGGAGATGTCTGCGCGGGTCATCAAGCAGGTGCCGCAGGTCTTAGAAAACCCCATCCTCGTGATGCAGTCGCAGACACGGGCAAACCGGATCGTCCTCTTTGGCGAAGCGCTCGACGATGCCGGGAAGCCAGTGCTGGTGGCAATGGAGCTGCAGCCGCGGAACAAGGCGGGCGAGGTCATGGACTTTGCTGTGATTGCGAGTGCCTACGGCAAGGGCGGTGCGCAGCAGCTGATCGACACCTCGGAGATTCTTTACATAGACCCGGATAAAAAGAGGACCGATCGCTGGTTCAGCCAACTCCGGCTCCAATTGCCTTCACGCCTGAACAGCTACGGTCCTATTGGGACTATAGCACAGGTAGAGCGGGATGTCAATGGCCAAATTGCATTCGGCGAGACGGAAAGTAAGACGGCACTGCAGCTTGCAATGGAACGGGCCCTGGCCAAACGGAGCGGCACGGCTGAGCTGGTCAGCGCGCGGGAGCTGGGGATCGGGACCGGCACGGAGCGGAAGACGCTGCGGGTGATCCGACCGGAGGCACTGACGCAGGAGCAGCGCGCGGAAAAGGAACGGCTGCGAGAGAAGGGTATCACCCTCACGTTTGTAGAGGGCCGCATTGAGCTGACGGGGCCGGATGACGCGACGCACTACGCAAAGGGCGTCTGCGTGAAGCAGAAAAACGCCATTGTTGTCCGGACGGATGCGAAGATGCCGTGGCGGAAG
>CAUBIP010000041.1 GCA_958436045.1 uncultured Oscillospiraceae bacterium
GCAGGCAGCGCCCGGAGTAGGAAACGCACATTGCCCCGTGGGCAAAGGTCTCCAGCTCCAGCTCCGGCGGTGTTTTGGCCCGGATCTCGCGGATCTCCGCCAGGCTCAGTTCCCTGGCCAGGACGACCCGCTGCGCCCCCAGGTCATACCACGCCCGGGCCGCTTCGTAATTGGCGATGGAGCACTGGGTCGAGACATGGCGCTGGCAGTGGGGCGCATAACGCCCGGCCTGCATAAATGCGCCAAGGTCCGCCAGGATCAGGGCATCGACCCCGACCGCATCCAGCCGCCGGAGATAATCCGGCAGGCGGGCAGCCTCAGCGTTGCGGGGCATGGTATTGACGGTGACATGGACCTTCACGCCGTGGGCGTGGCAGTAAGCCACGGCCTGGGGCAGCTCCTCCGGGGAGAAATTCCCCGCAAAGGAGCGCATACCAAAGCTCGTGCCCGCCAGATAGACCGCGTCCGCGCCATAGTCGACGGCCATATACAGCCGTTCCATATCCCCCGCCGGGGCCAGAATTTCCGGTTTTCTTCTCATGCCTTACCCCGCGTATTCATCGCTGTTCAGGAAGGCCGAGAAGCTGTCAAAGTCACGGTAGAAGTGGCTGACACCGTCGGTGCCGTAAGCGAAGTAGTAATAGTCTGTCTCATTGGGGGCCAGGGCAGCCCGAATGGAATTCATGCCCGGGTTGTCGATGGGGCCGGGAGGCAGGCCCTCGTAGCGGTAGGTGTTATAGGGATTGTCGAGGTTCGTATCAAAGCTCTCGCCCATCAGATCCGCTGCGTAGTAGACCGTCGAGTCCAGCTGCAGGTATGGCAGCTCCTTGCTTGCCAGGCGGTTATAGATGACCGAGGCAATATCCGCCCGCTCGCCCTCCGAGGCCGCCTCTTCTTCAATGAGGGACGCCACGGTGATGATCTCATGCAGGCTGTGGCCGGACTGCTCCACCTGGGCCCGGAGGGTATCGTCGATCTTCGCGTCGAAGTTATCCAGGATCTTCCGGAGGACCACCTGGGCATCAGCCTGGGTATAGAATTCGTAGGTATCCGGGTAGAGATAGCCCTCGAGCCGGTTTGCACCGTCCTTCGGCAAGTCGGACGCGAACCAGTACTCGGAGAAATCGCCGCTGCTTGCGGCCTGCTCCAGCTGCTCTACGGTGCAGACACCGGCGTCCGCCAAAAGCTGGAAGATCTGCTTACAGCTGTAGCCCTCGATGAGCGTGACCTTGACCGTCTCCCGCGCCTCGCCGGAGCTGAGGCCGTTGACGATGGCGTGATAGTCATACAGGCGGTTCAGTTCATAGGTCCCGGCCTTGACCCGGTCGGCCACGTGGGCATAGTTGCCGTAAATTTTAAACAGCCAGGGATAATTGATGAGGTCCGCGTCGTGCAGCGCGTCGGTGATCTCCCCCAGCGTCGCATTCTCCCCGATGGTGACCGTCGTCACCTCGTCCGGCTTTGTCAGGGCCAGGACATCGTCGGCGCAGAGCCACGCGAATTTGGCCAGCAGCAGTGAGACTGCCGCCACCATCCCGATATAAATTACTGTGCTGAATGCCACAACCACGGCGCTGCGGCGCTTTTTGGGCTTGCGGGTACGCTTTCCGCGGCGGCGGGGCCGCCGGATCTGCATCTCCTCAGCCTCCTCCTCGAGAATGTCGTCCATCGCGTCATCATCAGGCGTCTCGTCCGCCGCGCCGTCGGCGACAAAGCCGGAGGGCAGATTATCGCCGAAGGTATCCAGATATTCCTGGTCGCGGAATTCCGCGGGCTGGACTGTCTCCGGGGTGCTCTGGGGGTAGTCCGGCTCGTCGCTGTCCAGCTCCTGGCGCAAGTCCTGGAGCATCCGGTCGACATCGCTGCCGTATTTTTGCGCATAGGCGTCCACCAACGCATCCAGCTCCTGCTGGTCCATCTGACCCTCTTGCTGGCTGCTCTGCTGTTCGTCGCGCTGCTTTTCGTCTGCCATGTTGTCACTCCTTTTGCTCGCCGCGGCGCCGGTAGACCAGGCTCTCCCGCAGCGCGTCCGCGGCCTGCGGGCCGCGCAGCGCTTCTACAAGCGCCAGTGAAAATTCCATTGCCGTCCCCGCGGCGGTCGAGGTGATGAGCTTGCCGTCGCGCACGACCGGCGCGTCCGGGTCCATCCGGGCCTCACCCATCTCAGGTTCCATCCCCGGATAACAGGTCGCCCGGCGGCCATCTGTCACATGCCGGGCCGCAAGGACCGTCGGCGCGGCGCAGATGGCGGCAAGCCAATCCCCCGCCCGGTGCTGCCGGTCAATACAGGCCAGCGCCGCGGGGCTTCCGGAGATCGCCGCCACGCCGCCCATCCCGCCAGGCAGGATCAGCAGCTCCAGCTGCTCCGGCAGTGCCTCCACCAGGCAGTCTGCCGTGACGGTGATGCCATGGGCACCGGTCACCTGCAGCGCCGCGCCGACGGCCGCCAGCTTGACCTCCACGCCAGCCCGGCGCAGGCAGTCACAGGGGCACAGGGCCTCCATTTCTTCAAACCCATCTCCTAATAAGATTGCGACCATGCTATGCCTCCAAACAGTTCTGTACCAATGCAAAAATTTCCTCGTGAATTTCTTTGATCGGGCGGGGCGCGCCGTCCCGGGCGCAGGAGATGACCCGCCAGCCATAGTAGCTAGCAGCCTCCAGCCCCGTCTGGCGGCAAAGGGCCAGATAGGCAAGATCCTTTTCATGGATATCCGCCGTGGTGCTCGTCTCCCGCTCCCGCTTTCGCATCAGCTGACGTGTCACCTCCGTGGGCATATCCAGATAGATCACCAGGTCCGGCCGGGGCAGCTCCATCCGGTCGTATTCCATCTCATAGAGCCACTGGAAAAACGTCTCCCGCGCCGGGGGCTCCAGCTTCGCGCCCTGGTGCACGGCGTTGGACGTCGTGTACCGGTCGGATAGGATCGGCGTCCCCGCTTCGTAGATCGGCTTCCAGACCTTGCGGTAGGACGCGAAGCGGTCCACCGCGTAAAATGTCGAGGCGGCGTAGGCGTTGACATCGCCGGGCCGGTTGCCAAATTCTCCGGCCAGATACATCCGGATCAGCGCCGAGGATTCCTCCTGGTACTGGGGAAAGACCAGCCGGAAAAACGGCTGCCCCCGCGCCTCCAGGCGCTTGGTCAAAAGGGAGAACTGGGTGGATTTTCCAGAGCCGTCCGTCCCCTCAAATACGATCAGTTTACCCATGGCTGCCTCCAGACAAGCGACGGCGGTACACCGCCAGCAAAAACTTCGGCAGGCGCATCATCCGCCCCAGCCGCTTCGGTTCCTTACAAAGCCGGTAGAGCCACTCCAGCTGCAGCCGGATCATCCAGGCCGGCGCCCGGCGGACATTTCCGGCAAAGCCATCCAGACTGCCGCCCAGGCCGATCATAAATGAGACCTGCAGCTGCGCCTGGTGGCGCTGCATAAAGCGCTCCTGCTTCGGCGCGCCCAGGCAGACAAACAGCACATCTGCCGCCGCCGCGTTGATCTTTTCCACGACGGCATCTTCCTCCTCCGGCTTAAAATAGCCGTCCGCCGTACCGCAGATCTGCAGCTGCGGGTGCGCCTCGTGCATTTTGCGCGCCGCCTGCTCCGCCACGCCGGGCTTGCTGCCCAGCAAATACAGCCGCTTGCCCTGGGCCGCGAGAACATCCAGCAGCGCCGCGGCAAAATCAATGCCCGCGACCTTCTGCTGCAGGGGCGTACCCAAAATTCTGGCCGCCTTGACAACGCCCGCGCCATCCGGCAGGACCAGCGCCGCTCCATTGATAAGCTGGGCAAAGGCCGCGTCATGCATCGCCTCATAGACGATCTCCGCATTGGGCGTCACGCAGTAATCCGCCCCGGGGCGCTCCAGGAGCATCTGCGCCATCTCCAGCGCCTGCTGCATCGTCACATTATCAAACTGCACGCCCATTACATCTACTTTCACAGCCGTACCCCGCAAT
Source organism: uncultured Oscillospiraceae bacterium (assembly GCA_958436045.1). Taxonomy (GTDB): domain Bacteria; phylum Bacillota; class Clostridia; order Oscillospirales; family Oscillospiraceae; genus SVMC01. Next base: position 3,957 of record CAUBIP010000041.1, read on the forward strand.
CTATCAGATAGTCTTGCGGAAATTTTACCACAGATTTCCCCGTTTGTCCACTGCGGGACGTTTCACATTCCCCGCTCTGCGGCATAAAATAGGGTGAAAGCGGCTTAAGCTTTAAGAAAATTAAGGAGGCCAACAAATGGTTGAGAAGAATTCTGCGCAAGCCGGCTGCACCCAATGCCCCGGCAAAGAAACTGCGTGTATTCATACCAAGCGGATTATGGACAGCTGTCTGGACAAAGACTGCATCGAAGATCTGCGGGTCTATCTGACAAAATCCTCCCAGCAGGCGCTGGAGCGCTGCACCGGCGTCAAGGTCCGCAGCGTAGAGCTGCTGCATGTTTACATCGATGTGGAGCCCGCGCCCTATAAACGCGGGTGCTACAGCCTGGATCTCACCTTCTTCTACCGGGTCCTCAGCGACGCGATGCTCTGCGGGACGCGGCCGGAGACGCTGTGCGGCCTGGCTGTCTTCAGCAAGCGGGTCATCCTTTACGGCGGAACCGGCTGCGCCAAGGTATTTACGAGCCAGACCCGGCTGCGTGAGTTGGATAAAGAGACACTCCTTTCCGAGGACGTGCCGCAGGCTGTCGTGGAAGTGCTGGACCCGATGGTCCTCTCGGCCAAGGTCGTGGAGCTTTGCGACTGCTGCCGCTGCGAGCCCTCGACCGGCGATATTCCCGGCTGCATCGCCAGCTGCTTTGACTCTGAGCTGGTCTTTACCGGCGAGAGCAAACGGTTGATGGTGACCATCGGGCAATTTTCCACGATCCGCCTGGAGCGGGACGCCCAGCTGCAACTGCCGGAGCTCAGCTACTGCATCCCGCAGAAGGCCTGCTGCGACGAGCCCGGCTGCGCCGAAGACCCCTGCGAGCTCTTCGGCAAGATCGACTTCCCCACAGAGGCCTTCTTCCCCTCGGGGCAAGGCCAAGGGCCGTCCCCCTGCGTCCGCTTTGATGAAACTGCGGACACCTGCCGCCGGTAACCGGCGGCCCAGCGTCCTAGAAGGCCAATTCACCGCCAGCGCCGCCAAGCCCAGGCTGCGCTGGCGTTTTTTTCAAATTACAGTGGCTTTTTTCGTCCGTTTCTGCTAAACTGAGCTTAACACACGCCACAAGCCGCCGAGAGGAGGTCTGCCTTATGCCCCATGCGCCGCTTTGCCACATCGTCTCCGGCGCAGATGCCGCCGTTCTGCTGATTCATGGGATCCTGGGCACACCGGATCATTTTGCCCCGCTGCTGCCCTGCATCCCGGAAAACTGGTCCTTTGCGGCGCTGCTGTTGGCCGGGCACGGCGGCAGCGTCCGGGATTTTTCCGCCGCCCGGATGGCAGACTGGAAGCAGCAGGTCCACCAGGCGCTGGCCCGCCTGCACGCCACCCACCGGCGCGTTTACCTCGCCGCCCACTCTATGGGGACACTCTTTGCGCTGCAGGAGGCCGCGCAAACTCCGGTGGCAGGGCTTTTTCTGCTCAATGTGCCGTTGCGCCTGCAGCTGAAGCCCCGGCTCTTGCAGACGGTCACCCGCATTTACCGCGGCAAGATTTCCCCGGGTGACGCTTGGACACAGGCCGCCTTGGCGGGCTACAGCATTGCGCCAGATCCAAACCCGCTGCATTACCTCGGCTGGGTTCCCCGGTATCTGGCACTGTTTGCCGAGATCCGCGCGACGCGGCAGGTGCTCCCCCGGGTCACATCGCCGGGGCTGGCGTATCTCTCCCAGCACGACGAAATGGTCTCGCTGGCCTCCGCCCGGTGCCTGGCCCAATGCCCGCACCTGGAGACCAGGACCCTGCCGGATTCCGGCCACTTCTACTATACGCCGCAGGACTTAGAAACACTTCAGCAGGCATTTTCTGCTCTGCTGACCGCCTCCGAGGCATAACAAAGCCCGGCACAGCACACTATTTTTGGGTGCGCTGTGCCGGGTTTTTTATTGCAATCACAGCTTCTCTGTCCGTGCCTTTTCCGCCGGGATCACGATGGGGCGGCCTGCCATATAGCCCGCCAGGATTTCGATTCCGGAAAAAGCCAGCAGCATAGCCAAGGGGACCGTCCAGTTGCTTGCCAGGGAAAAGGTCTTCCCCAGGGCAAAGGGCCCGACCGCCCCCAGAAAATAGCCCAGGCTCTGCGCCATGCCGGACAACTCTGCCGCATCGGCGGCATTTTCCGTATGGATAGAGAACGACGCGATACCGAAGCTCAACACCGCACTCTTCCCCACACCGCACAGGAGCATCGCACAGAGGACGACGGCAGACGATCTGGCCAGAATCAGCAGCAGAACGCCGCTGAAATTCAGCACGCCAACGCAAATTCCCAGCGCCGACTGCCGCCGCATCCGGTTTGCCAGGATGGGAATTACAAAACTGACCGGTATGCCGATGAGCACAAACAGGGAACTGTAAAATCCCGCTGTTTGGGCGTCAACCCCCTTGGACTGGACGATTGTCGCCACCCAGGCGAGCAGGCTGTAAAACAGCAGCGCCGAAATGCCGCAGTGCAGGGTAATCCACCAGCTGATGCCGCTGCGCCGCACCGCACTGCCGGTGGTTTTCTGCTCCGCTACGATACTGCAGCGAAGATTGGGCAGCCAAAGCAGCATCGCAATCAGTGCAACTACAGCCCAGATGCCCAAAGAGAAATTCCAGCTGACCGCCTTGGCCAGCGGCACACTGACGCCGCCAGCAATCCCCGGCATAACGGGCATTGCTGTGGCGAATATGCTGGTCATGGGACCGATCTTCGTCGGGAAATATGCCTTGATGACCGCCGGGAGCAGGACGCTGCCCACGGCAATGCTGATGCCGATCAAGAGCATGCCGCCGTACAGCCCCGCTTTCCCCAGGGCAGCACAGCACAATATGCCAACAGCGGAGCATGCCATCCCAGCAAAGCAAACCCGGCCCGCGCCGCAGTGCTGCGCCAGCTGGCTGATAAAGAGCGAAACAATGGCAAACGCCAGCAGCGGCAGACTGTTCAGTAGGCCCGCCGCGCTGCTGCTCAGTCCCAGATCCGCTTGGATGCGGTCGAGCAGCGAAGCTACCGCCGTCAGCGGCGTTTTGATGATGCAGGAGGTCAAAATAATGGCCAGCGTCAGCAATACCGGATTCGTCCGTTTCATCGGTCTAACCCCATTTCTTATCTTCCAGCATCTGCCGGTAAAAATTTCTCCTGGTCAGGTCGCCGACAGGTTTTTTATCTATTATCACATAAAAAGCTGGTGTTGTCAATGGATTTTTCGTCTTTTTTCATATATCTGCAGGATGAGGAGCGTTTCCCGCGGTGTACATGCTGCCTGCGAAACTACGTTTGACTTGATTTGCACCTGCAAACGCAAGCTCTGCGCGGCTTTTTTAACACTACAAAACCACAAAGCGGCGCAGCGCGCTGATACAAGTGCGCTGCGCCAAATTTTTCGTTTTAATCACAGTTTCTCCGCCGGGGTGCTCGCCGCCGGGATCACGATGGGGCGGCCTGCCATATAGCCCGCCAGGATTTCGATTCCGGAAAAAGCCAGCAGCATAGCCAAGGGGACCGTCCAGTTGCTCGCCAGGGAAAAGACCTTTCCCAGGGCAAAGGGCCCGACTGCCCCCAGGAAATAGCCCAAGCTCTGGGCCATACCGGACAGAGCCGCCGCATCGGCGGCATTTTCCGTGTGAATGGAGAACGATGCGATCCCGAAGCTGAACACTGTACTCGTCCCCACCCCACACAGGAGCATCGCACAGAGGACGCTGGCCGACGATCTGGCCAGAATCAGCAGCAGAATGCCGCTGAAATACAGCGCGCCCACGCAAATTCCCAGCGCCGACTGCCGCCGCATCCGGTTGGCCAGAATGGGGATCAGGAAGCTGCCCGGGATACCGATGAGCACGAACAGGGAGCTGTAAAATCCCGCCGTCTGGGCGTCGAACCCCTTGGACTGGACGATCGTCGCCATCCAGGAGAGCAGGCTGTAAAACAGCAGCGCCGAAATGCCGCAGTGCAGGGTGATCCACCAGCTGATGCCGCTGCGCCGCACCGCACGGCCGGTGGTTTTCCGCTCCGCTACGATACTGCAGCGAAGATTGGGCAGCCAAAGCAGCATTGTAATCAACGCAACCACGGCCCAGATGCCTAACGAGAAATTCCAGCTGACCGCCTTGGCCAATGGTACACTGACCCCACCGGCGATCCCCGGCATAACAGACATCGCCGTGGTGAATATGCTGGTCATGGGACCGATCTTCGTCGGGAAATATGCCTTGATGACCGCCGGGAGCAAAACGCTGCCCACAGCAATGCTGATGCCGATTAAGAGCATGCCGCCGTACAACCCCGCTTTTCCCAGGGCAGCGCAGCACAAAATGCCTACGGCAGAGCACGCCATTCCGGCAAAGCAGACCCGGCCCGCGCCGCAGCGCTGGGCCAGTTGGCTGATAAAGAGCGAAACAATGGCAAACGCCAGCAGCGGCAGGCTGTTCAGCAAGCCCGCCGCGCTGCTGCTCAGCCCCAAGGCCGCCTGGATGCGGTCGAGCAGCGAGGCTACTGCCGTCAGCGGCGTTTTGATAATGCAGGAGGTCAAAATAATAGCCAGCGCCAGTAATACAGGATTTGTCCGTTTCATCGCCCTAACTCCATTTCCTTGCATTCCGGCCGTCCGCCGGTAAAAATTGCCCCTGGTCAGGTCGCTGCCAGGGGCTTTTGTCTATTATCCTACAAGAAACAGGTTTTGTCAACGGCTTTTTCGTCTTTTGTCATACATATCATATTCATTCGCCGATCTCTGCCAGCGGAGCCAGGCTGCGCGCCAAAATACCCTTCATCTTGGCCACGGTCACGCCGTAATTCGTAAACGGTACTCCCTGCTGCGCCGCCTGCTGCTGCCGGAAGGCGATCTCCCGGTCATTAAGCATACAACCGCCGCAGTGGATAATGACGGCATAGGGCGTCAGGTCCTGGGGAAAATCCCCGCCGGAGCAGGTGGCGATCTCCAGGTGCTTTCCCGTGTGCTGCCGCAGCCAGTTTGGAATTTTCACCGTGCCAATGTCATTGCACTGGCGGTGATGCGTGCACCCCTCAGCCATTAGGATCCGGTCGCCGTCCTGTAGCCGGTCCAGCACCGCAGCCCCCGCCACCGCGCCGGAGAGATAGCCCTTGTAGCGGGCCATTAAAATTGAGAACGACGTCAGCGGCATCTCCGCTGGGAGCATTGCCGCCACCTCGGCAAACGCCTGGCTATCCGTGATGATCAGGCGCGGCGGCGTGCGCAGCCCAGCAAGCAGCCCCAGCAGCTGGTCCGGCTGCGTCACCAGCGCCGCAGCGCCAGCATCCAGGATATCCCGGATGGCCTGCTGCTGTGGCAGAATCATCCGCCCCTTCGGCGCAGATTCGTCAATGGGCGTCACCAAAACGACGGTATCGCCGCTGGAGATCAGATCGCCCACAAGGCGAATTTGCTTTCCCCTCGGGGCAAACTGGCCCAGCAGCTGCTTGCACTGCGTGATATTTAGCCCACGCAGTGCACTGACATAGATCTCCCCCTCCCGCGGGATTGGGCAGTCTGGCAGGAGGTCGCACTTATTATAGGCGATGAGGTACGGGATCTTGCGCTCCCGGAACAGCGCCAACAGCTGCCGATCCTCCGCCTGCAGGGGCTGCGTTGCATCGGCCACCAGAACGGCGAGGTCCGTCTTACGCAGAATCTGGCGGGTCTTTTCCACCCGCAGTGCGCCCAGCGCGCCCACGTCGTCAAAGCCCGGCGTGTCGATAATCTGGACAGGGCCTAGGGGCAGCAGCTCCATGGACTTGGAGACCGGGTCCGTCGTCGTGCCACGCACATCAGAGACGACAGCCAGATCCTGGTCAGTAATGGCGTTGACCAAGCTGGATTTTCCCGCGTTGCGGCGGCCGAAAAAGCCGATGTGCAGCCGTCCGGCGGCGGGGGTATCGTTCAGACTCATACGGCATGCTCCCTTCTCCTAACTTGTGTTTTGGCTTAGAAGCCGACTGCGGCGTCGGCTACCGGCGTAAAGATCGCCTCCGCCTGCGCCTCTGTCAGCGTAACGCCGAAGACCGTTTTGTAGTAATCCACAGTTTGCTGCGTGATATCAATATCTTCGAACAGCGCGGGATAGGCAGATTTTGCCAGCCAGAGCAGCGTGATCGGCGTATCCACGCCGGGGGTATAGCTGCGATACATCCCCAGCGGCATCTTGAAAGCCTGCCCGTTCTGCACCGCGTTGACGCCGGACCAATCGTAGCTGCCGACAGTATTGTCATAGAGGTTCTGGGGCTGGGCCGTCGTAAAATTCGTCACGAAAATGAGATCTGGATTCCAGGCGTAGACCTGCTCCAGCGTCACAGGGACGGAATTGTCCTGCGCCAGCTCAGACGCGACATTCACGCAGCCCGTGGCATCGGCCCACCACTGGCCGAAGAAGCTGCCGCCGGAGGTGAGTATCTGGGTCTCATTGTACTGGAACAGGAAGAATACCTTCCGCCGCTCCGCCTCCGGTAGCTCCGCCACCCGGGACTGGACCAGGTCGTAAATATCCGCCGAATACTGGGCGACCGTCTCAGCCTTGTCGTTCTCCGGGAAGATCTGAGAGAGGAGCTTGATCCACTCGTTGAGGGTCTCAATGGCATTGTAGCCCCATTTGTTGACGGAGATAGCCACGGCGTTGAAGCCGTTTTCCGTCAGCTGGCGGCCCTGCTCCGGGTTCGACGCGCTGTAGAATACGACGTCTGGCTCCAGCTTCAGCAGCTCCTCCATATTGATCTGGCTGCCGTCAATAAAGCCCGTCTCGGCATTCAGTATCTCCGGGTAGAGCTCAGAGAGCAGGCTGTTTTTCGCCGCACTCATGCTGGGTGGCGCCATACCGACGATCTTTTCCGCAGAATCAAAGAAGATCGTCAGGACCGACGGCAGCGGGTAAATATCGCAGACCGCGATACGCTGGACATCGGCAGGCAGCGTCACGGTATGATCGGCATGGTCGACGACGGTGATGGTCGCCGGGCCCGACGTCTGGGGCTGGTTCTCTGTCGGGGCGGAGCCCGCCGGGTCGTCCGAACCGGCCGTGCCGCCGCAAGCGGCCAGCGTCAGCAGCAGGCACAGGGCCAAAAGCAGTGCGATTCCTTTTTTCATTTTGAATTCTCCTTTTTCATTGCTTTATAAATGCTTCACAAGATTGACCATCTGCCCCCGCCAGAGCCTGCCGGAAAAAGCAGGATGGGGCAGGGAATAAAACGGCGTCTGCGCCGGAACGATGGGCCGGTATAAGGGGTCCGCCGCGACCCAGGCGGCAGTACGCAGACGCTGCTCCAGGTCACACTCCGCCCGCATTGCCGCGTCGCCACCCGACAGCAGGCCAGGCGGCGTCTCCAGCGGGCAGAGGACCTGCGGCGCCGCGCCCCGCTCCAAGCCGATGGCTGCCGCCAGGGAACGGGCCGTGACGGCTTCGCCTAGAATAATGCCCGCGCCATCGGGCTCGCAGTCGGCAAAGGCCACGCTGCTGCGCCCCGTGTGGGCACTGCAGGCCAGGTGCTCCAGCAGGACCCGCCCAAACGCCTGCCCTGCCGGGGTACCGACGACATAGGGCGTGCCGAATTTCTCCTGCAGCGCCTGCGCGGCAGGCAGGCCGGTGCTGGAAATGACCAGGTTCACCCACGCCGCTCCAGCGCCGCACAGCTCCTCCAATGTCGATCCCATGGCCCAGGTGCTCTGCACCCGGTAGCCCGCCTCCTGCAGCCACGCGATCATATCCGGAATGGCCCCGTGCAGGGGGAAGTCCAAGGGCGTCGCCCCCAGGAGATTGACCGTCGGCGTCTTTGCCCGGGGCACCGGCTTCGTCAGCCGCCGGGCGACCGCCGCCAGCGCCATCCCGGCCCCGGTCACGTAGGACTGCATCCCCGTCGTCGCAAAGCCGAAGGTGCAGATGCCCGTCTCGGCTTCGATGCTGGCCGCAATGGCCGGAAGGTCGCAGCCAGTCAGGGCCGGGATGGGGGAACCGGCGATGGCGATAAACCGCGGCTGCAGCTCCCGCGCTGCCGCAACGATATCCGCGCTCAGTCTCTGGTCGTCGCCCAGGATCGCCTCCATCTCTGTCAGGCCCGAGAGGAAGACCAGGCTGTCGCTGTCATACCAGCGGGGCTCATCGTGGGTGTTGTACGTCGAGTTGCAGCCGGAGGCGTCATGCATAACGGTCATCCCCCCCAGCTCAAACAGGGCCGAGCAGACGCCAGAAACATCGGCGGTGTAGGTCGATAGGATTTTCTGCGTCTGTTTTTGGATCTTCTCTTGTATTTTTTTCATAAGCAGCACCCGCAGCCAAAGCCTTTTTGTTCGATTAAGCGTTGCGTATCCTTTGGACGCAGGAATGCCTCCCGCATCCTTCCTGCCAAGTGGGCGATTCCAGCAAAGCCGGACAGGCCCCCGCCCTCCACCAGGTTCACAAAATACGCGCTGCCGGTAAAGTACGCGGCCTTCTGGCCGATGGCCAGCGTCTTTTCCCGGCTTTGCCTGGGCTCCACCCGCATTCGGGGCGCGGTCGTCGGCAGCAGGGTGATCTCCGGTGCGTGGCGCTGGAGCCAGGCAAAATCCGCCGCCTCCAATGGCGCGAAGCTATCACAATAGAGCCGTTCCACGCAGAAGCCCGCCTCCACCAGCAGCCGGGCCAACGCCAGGGGGCGCATCGTCGCCGTGTGATCCAGGGCGATTGGCGCGCTGCCGATACACGCCCGGGCTTCGTCCAGTGCCTGCATCGCCTGCGCCTGGGCCGCATCCAACTGCGGCGTATCCACTGGAAGCGCCAGCGCCTGCGCAAGCTGCGCCTGCTGCTGGCGGATCTCCGCCGCCCGGTAGGCCACCGGGAGATATAAATACCGCTGGCCCAGCTTCTCCTGCAAATACGGCCCCACCGGCTCCGCCGCCGGGTGGGTGATCAAATTCAGGCTGCCGCGGGCCATTTGCAAATAGTCCTCATAGGTCTTGCAGGCAGTGATCTCCCGCAGTGGCCGCCCAGACGCGGCAATGAGCCGCACCAGGTCGCTGTCGCGGTTTAAGGCATAAAAGCTGCCGACGAAATTCACCCCGCCATCCTGCTCCAGCGGCGCAAGCAGGCTATAGAGCTGACGCCGCATCAGCTGGTCCGGCGTCAGGCCGCTTTTGCGCATAATCGGGTTCATGTAGCAATCGGTAAACGCGACGCCAGGAAAGCGCGCCCGGAGCTCCCGGTAGCATAGGGCCAGGTCCGTCGCCATAAAGTGATGCACGCAGCTGCTGTAGACCAGCACGGCTGGCGGCAGCGTTGGCAGCCGCTGCAGAATATCCGTCACGCCCTCGATCAACAGCGACTCCATGTCACCGTCATAGAGGTCATGTTCTTCAATGGTCACCGTGGAAAACCGCGCTGACGCGCCCATCTCCGCCGCCGTCAGGACGACGCCCCGCAGGCAGCCCTGGGCGCAGACATAGATCTCATGCGCCTGGGGCACCAGCATCCCGGCATGGACGATATTCCAGACGCCCCGCGCCGGGGCGCTGTACTCCAGCCCGCCGGGAAACGGTGCCGGAAAGGCTGCCTTGCCGAGGGCGATTCCCACAGGCGGCGCGCCGCCCCCCACTTGCCGCATCATGATGCCACCTCGCAGCGCTGCAGGACCGTCTGGGCAAGGCGGCGGTAGCATGCCGCCATCTCGCTATCCGGGAAGGCCTCCAAAACGGTCTTCCCCAGCGCCTCGGCGTCCTGCACGGTCTGGCTCCGGGGCAGGATGCCCGTGAGGTCCGCACCGATATCCTGGGCCAGCTCCTGCACCTTTTCCAGCTCCCGGGGCACCTGGCGGCAGTTGAGGATCAGCCCGCCCAACGTCGCATACCCCCGGCCGCGGAACTGTTCGACGGCCATGGCGATATTGGCCGCCGCATGCAGCGCCATATTCTCCCCGGACGTCAGGATAAACACCCGGTCGGCATAGCCGCTGCGCATGGGCATGGCAAAGCCCCCGCAGACGACGTCGCCCAGGACATCGTAGAATACCACATCCGGCTTATAGACCTCATAAGCCCTTTGCTGCGCCAGCTTTTCCAGCGCGGCAATGATTCCCCGCCCGGCGCAGCCCATCCCGGGCGTCGGGCCGCCCGCTTCGACGCAGACGACGCCGCCGTAGCCGATGCGGACCATCTCCTCCAGCAGCGGGCCGCCGGGCTTGGTGCGGATCAGGTCCAGTACCGTCTCCATCGGCTGGCCCTGGCGCAGGCTCAGGGTTGAGTCCGCCTTAGGGTCGCAGCCGATCTGCATGACCCGCAGCCCCGTCTCGGCCAGCGCGACCGACAGATTGGAGACCGTGGTGGATTTTCCGATGCCACCCTTTCCGTATACTGCAATTTTGATCATTTCATTTCCTCCTGCCCCGGCGAAAAATCGCCGCGCCCGGTGACGACGGTATAGCCGATCTCCGCCATCTGCGCCCGCAGCAGCTGGACGCCCGCGGCAGCGGAGAGGTCCGTCCCCGCTTTGTTGTCATAGAGCATATATTTTTTCCGCACCGCCTGCGGCGA
>CAUBIP010000042.1 GCA_958436045.1 uncultured Oscillospiraceae bacterium
GTCACGTTTGAGCCGGACGCCAACAAGTTCCATGCTTTGACCAGCAAAGACGCGCTGGTGTTTGCCCACGGCGCTCTGAAGGCGCTGGCCTGCAACATGATGAAGATCGCCAACGATATTCGCTGGTTGGCCAGCGGCCCCCGCTGCGGCATCGGAGAGATCACGATCCCGGCCAATGAGCCGGGCAGCTCCATTATGCCCGGTAAGGTCAATCCGACGCAGTGCGAGGCCATCACGATGATCGCCGTCCAGGTCATGGGCAACGATGCGGCCATCGGCTTTGCCGCCTCCCAGGGCAATTTCCAGCTCAATGTTTTTATGCCGGTTATCGCCTATAATCTGCTGCAGTCGCTGCAGCTGCTGGCCGACGGCATGGGCAGCTTCGCGGAAAAATGCGTCGACGGCATCGCGCCGAACGCCCGCGCAATGCGGCAGAACCTGGAAAACTCTCTGATGCTCGTTACCTGCCTGACCCCGGCCATCGGCTACGAGGCTGCGGCTAAAATCGCAAAGCAGGCCCATGAGACCGGCACGACATTGCGAGAGCAGACCATCGCCAGTGGCCTTTTGACCGCCGAAGAATTCGACAAGCTTATCGCCCCCCAATTGGGGGAGTAAACGCTGAGAACCATATCAAAGCGGAACAGGTTTTTCCACTTTGCCACAAAAGCAGTGGCCAGGTATATTGCCTGGCCACTGCTTTTCTATATCAAACAAGCGGCCCGCCGGGAGATTATGGCGGGCCGCTGTGTGGATTTAGAATTTTGAAAAGCGCTGCGCGATCACACCTGCGCGCGATACAAGAAGGAAACGATCTGAGCGCGGGTGCAGGTGCCGTCCGGGTCGAAGAGACCGCCGCCGATGCCGCTGGTGATACGGTTCATCGTCGCCCAGGCCACAGCCCGGGTGTAGTACGCGTCTGCCGGGACATCGTCAAACGTATCCAGCATCAGCCCGGGGGGAGAGCCGAAATAGCGCCACAGGAAGCAGACGCTCTGGGCCCGGGTGCAGGGGGCGTTGGGGCTGAACGTTGTGGCCGTCGTCCCTGCGGTGATGCCCTGGCCGACTGCCCAGGCCACGGCCTGTGCATAGTAGGCGTTCCGGTCCACATCTACAAAGGGCGTGCTGCCGGATACCGTTGGCTTCCCGGCGGCGCGCCACAGGAAGGTCACGATCTGGGCGCGGGTACAGGGCGCATCGGGGCTGAAGGTCGTGGCCGATGTCCCGGCGACGACATTATGATAGTAGGCCCAGAGGACCGGCTGGTAGTAATACTGGGTGGCAGCCACATCCGCGAACGGGTTGGGCCGCGTGTCCTCTTCACTCTCCGGGACGGAGACGGTGACCGTCATCTTGCTGTCCTTCGGCGCCTTTGTGTCATAAAAATACTGGAAAGAGCTGCGGCGGTTCTGAAGGGTCATCACGCCTGTCGAAGCGTCAAAACTTGCGCCGGTGTCTGCACTGATCCGACTGAAGTCAAATGTAGGCTCCAGCAGCGCCATATCGTAGCGGTAGGTACCATCCGGATACGGCGTCATCGGCGCGTCGCTGCGGGTGCTTTGATCGCCCAGCGTGACGTCCTCCAGGGCGGTATTCCGGGAGAGGTCCAGTGTCCGCAGTTTGTTTAAATTGCAATTGATCTTACGCAGCGCTGGGCAGCCGCTTACGTCCAGTGTCTCCAACTGGCCCCAGTTGCAGTCAAGCTCCTCCAGGGCTGGGCAGCCCCGTAGATCCAGGTTCTTGATCTGCGTCATGCCGCACGTCAGATAGCGCAGCGCGCCCTTATCCTGCAGGACCAGCTCGCGCAAGCCGGTGGCGTAGCAAACCAGCTTTTCCAGCTTTGTGTTCGTCGAGAGGTTTAAACGGGATATGCTGGTATCCCCGCAGTCCAGCTCGCGCAGCTCTGTCAGGCCGGTCACATCGAACCCCCTGAGCCAGCAGCCGCGGAAGTCCAGCTTCTGCAGCTTTGTATTTGCACGTAGATCCAACCACTCAATGCATGTGGCTTTCTGGCGCAGCTTTAGCGCAGTCAAGCCTGTCAGCAATTCAAGGCCGGTATAATCCTCGATATCCTGGAGTGACAGCGACGTGGCAGCCCGCAGTGCGGTCAGGTGGGCGTCGGTCAATTCCGTCTCGTCCTCTGCGGTGAGTCCGGCTGGCGTTAAGACTGCTTCGTTCAGCTGCTGGCGGAAATTCTCACTCGGGAAAGCCGCCGCGAAGGTCACCGGGGCGGCAAAGGCAGGCACAGGCAGCAGGGAAAGGCACAGCACCAGCGCCAGCAGCAGGGCAGGGATCCTCATACGTTGCTTCATAAGATGTCTCCTCACAATTTGAATTTCCGCAAAAGCTGCGGTTACATCCAGAATATAGGATTTTGATCAAAATTGCAATGATTTTTTATAAAAAATTTAGATTTGCAGCACAAATTCTAGTCACGTATCTCACTACGTTGCGCCTGGGGCTGTGCAGCGGCGATTTTTTCCTCTGTCCAGCGGTCGATCTCCGCCTTGAGGGCCCGGAGATAGGGCGAGAATTCGACTGCCTCCTGGCCGTAGGTCCGCTGCAGGTCATATTCCAGGGGCAGCCAGGAATCCAGGCTGGCCTCATTATGCTGGATGACCGCCTCCAGCTTATCCAGCGCTTTATAGAGCTTGGCCTCCGGCGTCGCAAGGGCGGTCATCTCTGCCAGCAGTGCCTGGAACTGGGCACGGTTGGCGGGCGGGAACTGGGCGATCCAATCTTCATACAGCGCCTGCTCCCGCCCCTCGTCCTGGGCCGACTTGGAAAAGGCGGGGATATCCCCCGTGAAGGCCTCCCCCAGGTCGTGGATCAGGCACATCCGGAGGACCCGGTCTGTATCAAGCGACCGAAACTCCGGCTCCTGCTCCAGCAGCATGGCAAACAGGCAGAGCCGCCAGCTGTGCTCTGCCACGCTCTCCCGCCGCCCGGTGGAGGTATCGCAATGGCGGGTATTGCACTTGAGCCGCTCGGCGACATGTAAAATTTCCAATACTTCCTGTGGCGTCATCTTGCTCCTCCTTGTAAAACGCATGAAAACGCACGGCGCACAGCGCGCGTGCAAGAAAAGGGACCTGCCGCGCGCTGTCTGCGCTGGGCAGGTCCCTGCCGCCCGGCCTGCGCAGCAGGGTAGGGCGATGGGATGCTTTATTCCGGTGTGCCCGGCTGCTCCGGTCCGGCGTCCTGTTCCGGCCATTCCGAATGTTCCGAAATCTCCGGCTGTTCCGGTTCCTTCGGCTGGGTGGCTGCCGTCTCATGGAGGAAGGACTGGAAGAGCCCCTCTTCCTCTTCGGGGATGGGCTGGCCCGCCATGCAGGCTTCAAACTGGGTCCGGCTCATGCGCTCATGGGCCAGCAGGAAATCTGCCACGGCCAGCAGCTGTTCGCTGTGGGCGGTCAGAATGCCGGTACACTGGGCATAGGCCCGGTCGATCGTCGCCTTGACCTCTTCGTCAATGACGCTGGCCGTCTGGTCTGAGTAGGCCAGGGTCTTCTCATAGTCCCGGCCGACGAAAATTTCTCCATCGTCGTCATAGACGACGGCGCCCAGGCGCTCGCTCATGCCGTAGCGGGCGACCATCTGACGGGCAATGCTGCTGGCCCGCTGCAGGTCGCTGGAGGCGCCGGTGGAGATATCGTCCATCTGCAGGTGCTCTGCGATCCGGCCGCCCAGCAGGGAGACGATAAATTCAAACATCTCGTTGCGGGAGGGGCAGTGGGTGTCGTCCTCCGGCAGGTAGACGGTCATGCCGCCTGCCGCGCCCCGGGGCACGATGGTGATTTGCTGCACCGGGTCATGGGTCGGCAGATAGTAGGCTGCCACAGCGTGGCCCGCCTCATGGATGGCCGTCAGCTTCCGCTCGTGTGCGGAGACGACCCGACTCTTTTTTTCCGGCCCGGCCATGACCTTCATAATGGATTCCTCCATATCCGGCATGGTGATGCACGGGCGGCATTTGCGGGCTGCCAGCAGCGCCGCTTCGTTGAGCAGGTTGCTCAGGTCTGCACCCGTCATACCGGAGGTCGCCCGGGCAATGACCTTGAGATCGACGTTATCCGCCAGCGGCTTATCCTTGGCATGGACCTTCAAGATCGCCTCGCGGCCCCGGACATCCGGTGCGTCGACGTAGATCTGCCGGTCAAACCGGCCCGGCCGCAGCAGGGCAGGGTCGAGAATATCCTTCCGGTTCGTCGCTGCCATGACGATGACGCCTTCGTTTTTGCTGAAGCCGTCCATCTCCACCAGCAGCTGGTTCAGGGTCTGCTCCCGCTCGTCATGCCCGCCGCCCATACCGGCGCCACGGCGGCGGCCGACGGCGTCGATCTCGTCGATAAAGACGATGGACGGCGCCATTTTCTTCGCTTGGTCAAACAAATCGCGGACACGGCTTGCGCCGACGCCGACGTAGAGCTCGACAAAGTCAGAGCCGGAGATGGAGAGAAACTGTACGTCCGCTTCTCCGGCCACCGCCTTGGCGATGAGGGTTTTGCCCGTCCCCGGAGGGCCGACCAGCAGGACGCCCTTGGGGATCCTGGCGCCCATGGCAGTGTATTTTTTCGGGTCCCGGAGGAAATCGACGATCTCGGCCAGCTCCAGCTTTTCTTCCTCCGCGCCTGCCACATCGGCAAAGGTCACCCGCTCCTTACTGGAATCGGCCACCCGGGCATTGGCTCGGCCGAATTTTGCTGCGCCCTGACCGCTGCTCATGCGGTTCATCAGGATCAGCATAATGACGACTGCGCCGATGATCAACAGAATATACGGCAGCATCGTCAGCAGGATCGGCGTTTTGGAATCAGGCTGGTAATCGTAGGATTGCAGGATGCCTTCCTTGTATTGCTTGGTGATCAGCTCGTGCATGTCGTCGTAAAATGCCTGGAAGCTGCCCAGCTCACATTTGGCCGTTGTTTGATCCTGGAGTGTCATGGTGAGGACGCCGTCCTTGATAGTGAAGTCGTGGACCTTCTCCTCCGCAAAGAGCGTAACAGCTTCAGAATAGGAGAGGTAATCCGCCTTGCTCTGGCCAAACAGCGCCGTTACCGCAGTAAGCAGGATCACCAGCACGAGAATGTAAAAGACAAAGGATGCAATTCTTGTTTTTTTCAATAGTCCATCTCCTTCCCGGCGGATCAGGCGCCGTATACCTCCGGCTTCAGCACGCCGATAAAGGGCAGATTCCGGTATTTTTCATTATAATCCAGCCCATAGCCGACGACAAATTCATTGGGGATCGTAAAGCCGACATAGTCCGCTTCGATCTCCGCCTCCCGACGGGCGGGCTTATCCAGCAACGCACAAATTTTTAAGGAGGCCGGTTCCATGGCGGACAGGTGATTGGCCACGGCCCGCAGGGTCAGCCCTGAGTCCAGAATGTCCTCTAAAATGACGACATGGCGGCCTTTAATCTCGACAGAGACATCCTTTTTCATCTGGAGCTGCCCGGTCGTTACGGTGCCGTCATAGGACGAGACGGCCATAAAATCAAACTGACAGGGGATCGGCGTCGCCCGGACCATATCGGCGAAGAACACGACAACGCCCTTCAAAACGCCGATAAACACCGGCTCCTTCCCCGCATATTCCTGCGCTAGGGTCTGCCCCAGCTCTGCCACCCGGGTAGCAATCTGCTCTTTTGTCAGTAATATCTTCTGAATATCGTCATGCATGCGTGTGTTCCTCTTTTTCTTGCACTAAAATCACGCGCAGGCAGGGCTTGCCTGCTTGCGCCTGCCAGGCAGGGTCCGTTCCTAACCCAAAGGCTGCCAGGACAGTTTCTCCCATCGCCAGGACCGGGATGCGATCCCGCTGGGCCCGGGGAATTTTACAGTCGATCATTCGCCGCTTCAGCGTGCGGCTGCCGCCGGACAAGCGCAATACGTCCCCCGGCTGGCGCGGCCGGACTTCCAGCGCGCGCCCTTTTATCATAGCATAATTCAGTATGATTTGTGTAGTACTATTTGCGATTTTTTCGAAATTTTCTGCTGCCGGGGCAAGCTCACACCGGATACGCAGACCCAGGCTGGGCAAAGGCGTCACGCCGGGGATCTGCAGCACCGCGGCAAACGCTGGGGCCGGGGCGGACTCCGCCGCAGGCGCGATGGTATCGTAATTGCGGGCCAGGCAGACGCCGGGCAGCGATAGCCGCCCCGAGGCGGACTGGGATGCTAGCAGCGCCTCCAGCCGGCGGACATGCTCTCGTCGGGGCTGCCGGACGCCAAACGTCTGCAAAAAGCCGAAGAGCACCCGCGCGCGCAGCGCTGGATGCAGCACCTGCACCCGGGCGATGGAAAAGCCGTTTCCCTGCCGGGCGTCAAGCATGGCTACCTGGGCCAGGTCAGATAAATAAGCGTCCTCTTCGCGCAGCTGCCGGGCTGTCTCCAGCCAAGCCGTCTCCAGAGCGGGGTTCTCCGCCGTCAGACGCGGCACGACATGGTGCCGCAGGCGGTTGCGCAGGCAAAAGTCCGTCGCGTTCGATGCGTCCTCCCGGTGGGGAATATGCTGCTTCTGCAAAAAGGCCAGGATCTCAGACCGGGTCGCAAAGAGCAGCGGCCGGATGATCCGGCCCCGGCAGGGCGGGATCCCGCTCAGACCCCGGGGGCTTGCTCCCCGCACCAGGCGGATAAGGCTCGTCTCCAGATTATCCTGGGCGTTGTGGGCCGTGGCGATTTTGGCGTCCCAGGGGAGGGCCTGGGCAAAGCAGGCGTAGCGCAGGCTGCGGGCTGCGTCCTCCAGGCCTTGGCCCGTCTTCCGCTGCTGCGTGGTGACGTCCAGATCGCAGCAGGTGAAGGGGATGCGCCGCGCCTGGCAGAAATCCCGGACAAATGCCGCGTCGCCGTCCGCTTCCGGACGCAGATGGTGATTGCAGTGCAGCACGCTGACGGTGAGAGCGTATTCCTCCTGCAGCGCCAGCAGGCAGCCCAGCAGCGCCATGGAATCCGCACCGCCGGAGACGGCACAGATAATGGCATCGCCCGGATCGATCAGTCCCGCCGCAGTGTTATAGCGGCGAAATTTATTCAGCATGACGCCACTCCAGATCGGAGAAGGTCGTATACTGGGGCAGCCATTGCAGCTTGACCGTCCCCGTTTCGCCGTGACGGTTCTTGGCAATGATGCACTCAGCGACGTTCTTCTCCTCGGAATTTTCGTTGTAATAATCGTCCCGGTACAAGAACAGCACCTCGTCGGCGTCCTGCTCAATGGCGCCGGACTCACGCAGGTCCGACAGCATCGGCCGCTTGTCTTGCCGGGATTCGTTGGCACGGGAGAGCTGGCTCAGGCAGACCACCGGCACCTGCAGCTCCTTGGCCATGATCTTTAAAGAGCGGGAGATATCCGCCACGATCTGCTGGCGGTTTTCGCCGCTGGCGTTGCGCTGGCCGGAGGAGGTCATCAGCTGCAGATAGTCGATCACGACCAGCCCCAGCTTATCCAGCCTGCGACACCTGGCGTTCATCTCCGCTACGGTGATGGCTGGGTTATCGTCGACCCGGATGTCCGTCTGGCTCAAGGCCGAAGCAGCCAAGCCAATTTTGCCCCACTCGTCCTCCGACAGCTGACCGGTGGCCAGCTTCTGGTTATCTACAAAGCTTTCGTTGGCGATCAGACGCATGGCCAACTGCTCCCGGGACATTTCTAGGGAGAAAAAGGCCACGGTGATATCGTACTTTTTCGCGACGTTCAAAGCGATATTCAGCGCCATGGACGTCTTACCCATGCCGGGGCGGGCTGCGATCAGCATCAGGTCGGACTTATTGAGCCCGTTGATCTTCTGGTCCAAGTCCCGAAGGCCGCTGGACAGGCCGGGGAACGCGTTGCCGGACTCGGCAAGCTCCGTCAGCCGGTCGAAGACTTTCAGGAGGATCGTCCCGATATGCTCCAGGGTCTGGCCTGTGTTGCCGTGGCTCAGGGCATAGATCTTCTTCTCTGCGTTTTCCAGGATACTGGCCGCCGGGCCGGTGCCCGCCTGGACCGATTCCTGGATCTCCGCCGCCGCTTGATCAATGCTGCGCAGCAGCGCCTTATCGTGAACGATGGCGCAGTACTGGGCGACATTGGCCGCCGTCGGCGTGATGTCCATGAGCTGCTTGAAATATTCCAGCGTCGTCTTTTCGTCGAAGACGCCGCGTTCTTTCATCTTGTCCAGCACCGTGACCGGGTCGATGGGCTGGGAGAAATTGAACATGGCATAGATCGTCTCGAAAATATCC
This sequence comes from uncultured Oscillospiraceae bacterium, assembly GCA_958436045.1. GTDB lineage: Bacteria > Bacillota > Clostridia > Oscillospirales > Oscillospiraceae > SVMC01. The sequence continues at coordinate 8,229 of CAUBIP010000042.1, forward strand.
CGGTTCTGCTGCAGGTAAAATTCCTCCGGGCGCACCATGCCAATGACATCACTGACACAGCGGCTGTCGATCAGCATTGAGCCCAGGACAGACTGCTCCGCCTCTAATGAGTGGGGTACCTGGCGCGACAATAATTCATCCATGTCCTTCACCTCCTGCGCGGACGAAGCGGGCCTCTTACAGCTCCTCGACCTTGACCTTCAAATTGCCGACGACCTCATAGCCCAGCTTGCACTTGACGGTATAGGTCCCGACGTTTTTGATGGCTTCGTCCAGAACGATCTTGCGCTTGTCGACCTCAATGTTCATCTGCTCCTTCAGCGCTTCGGAGATCTCCTGGGTTGTCACGGAGCCGAACAGACGGCCTGCGCCGCCGCCCTTGACCCGCAGGGTTAGGGTCACTTCTTTCATTTCATTCATGATGCGTACGGCCTCGGCCCGCTCCTTCGTCTGGCGCTCCAGGAGTGCCTTGTCGTTCATCCGCATGGTGTTGATATTGTCCGGCGTCGCCTCGACGGCAATCTTCCGGGGCAGCATATAGTTCCGGGCGTAGCCGTCGGAAACTTCGATCATCTGGCCCTTTTTACCCTTGCCTTTGACATCCTGCTGTAAAATTACCTTCATAATAAAAACCTCTTTTCATTTTCGTTTGATCTTAATCGTCATAATACTGGTCGATGGACGAGACGAGCTCTGTAATCACCGCCGACATCTGCTTGCCGGAAATCTGTGCGCCAGCCATGGCAGGATTGCCGCCGCCGCCCAGGGGCTCCAGGATCATCTGTACATTGATATCTCCCAGAGACCGGGCGGAAATAATGATCTGCGTATCCATCGGGAACATGACAAAGGAGCACTCGACACCCTGAATGGACAGCAGCTCATCTGCCGCCTGGGCCGCCAGGACCCGGGACACAGTATAATCCAACGCCGCCACAGCGATGTTCTCCCGGTAAATTTTCGCGCTTTTGATGATCTCGTAGCGGGAGAGGGTATCTGCCAGGTCGCTCTTGAGCAGCTTTTTGATATCCGCCGGGTCTGCGCCCAGCTTGCGCAGGTAGGCCGCGGCCTCAAAGGTCCGGCTGCCGGTACGGACGCCGAAGTTTTTCGTATCCAGCACGATGCCGGACAGTAGCGCCTGAGCTTCCACCGGGAGAATGTCCCCAGCCTCAACCGTGTATTGCAGCAGCTCCGTTACCAGCTCCGACGCCGAGGAGGCGAAGGGCTCGTGCAGATTCAAAACGACCTTCTCAATATAATCCGCCGCCCGGCGGTGATGGTCTACCACGCAAACGCGGATGATGCTCTCCAGCAGCGGCTTACTCTGGACCTGGTCCGGCCGGTTCGTATCCACGACGATGAGCAGACTCTTGGAGTCTGCCATCAGCAGGGCCTCCTGCCCGGAGACAAAGACGCCTTCGTATTCCGGCTGTTGCTGCAGCTGGGCGATCAAGGCCCCTGCGGCGTTCTCCTGCAGATCCAGAACGATGCGCACCCGCTTGCCCAGCTTCCGGCAGATGCAGACCATACCGGCCGCAGCGCCGACGGAGTCAAGATCCGCGTTCTTATGGCCCATGACAAACACATGGGTCGACTGGCGAATCAGCTCAGACAGCGATCCGGCCACGACCCGGGACTTGACCTTCGTCCGCCGATCCGCCGTAACGGTATGGCCGCCGTAGAATGCGAAGTTGTAGCGGTCCTTGATGACGGCCTGGTCGCCGCCCCGGGCCAGGGCCATCTCGATACCCAGCGTCGCGAAGCTGAAGGATTCGGTATAATTGGCCCCGTCCTTGCCGATGCCGATAGAGACCGTCGCCGGAATGCCCGCCGGGTTTTTGACCTGACGCATCGTCTCCAGCAGGGAGAATTTCTTCTCGACCATGGCCGGAAGGTCCTTGGCTTCAAATAGGAAGAGGTAGCGGTTGCGCTCGATCTTCCGCAGCAGACCGCCGACGCCGTCTGTCCAAGTGGCGATGCGGTCGTGAATGGCGACGTTCAGGTTGGAAATGCCGTTTTCCGGCATGTTGTTCGTCAGATCATCGTAATTGTCCACCAGGATGATCCCGACGACGGGGCGGGAACGGATGTACTCCTGCTTGACGTGGGACAGCTCTGTGATATCAATAAAATACACCGTCGCCAGCAGCACATGCTCCGCACCGTGCTCCGTCCGGACGATATTGCCCATGACCCGATAGGTCCGGTCCCGCAGGCTGACATCGTACGGGGACTCTGCCTGCCCGGCCTGGAGCCAGTCAAAATTCAGGGTCGGGCAGTAATCCGTGATGCGGCTTGTGAACAGGCTGGCGGATTTTGCGCCGGTAGCCGTGTGGAAGAGGTCGTTGCTCCAGACGATCTCGCCTGTTCCCAGCTTGACCAGGGCCATGGGGAAGGGCATCTCGCCTTTGGCTGCCGTCTCGAGTGTGTCCGTCGCGGTTTGGATATAGGCGGAGATCTCCCGGCGGCGGCGCATGGCGTTTATTTTAAAGTAGAGCAAAAGCAGCAGCCCGACCGCTGCCTCCCCCAGCGCCAGGTAAAAATCTCCGAAGAAGAAGGTCACGGCAGCGAAGGCAAACAGCAGGCAGAAATACAGGGCCATACCTGGCTGGATCAGCCGACTGAGTTTTTGAGAATTCACAAAACACACCCTCCTTACAAAAATCAAGAAACCTGGGCATAATTAGAGATATTATTATAACATAGCCCCGTTTCCTTTGCAAGGCCGCCCACCACGGCTTGACAGAATTTTCACACCGGGTTACACTATTAAAAATAAAGTAAGGAGGTCGCATTGCAATGCCATCGAACGTATACTTTACCGATTTCCACACGACCGCCGCGGAAAACCAGCTGCAGAAGCTCAAGCGGCTGATGCTCACCGCCGGAGCTCGCCAGATCGACTGGAAGGGAAAATTCGTCGCCATCAAAATTCATTTTGGCGAGCCGGGGAACCTGGCGTTTCTGCGGCCCAATTATGCCCGGGCTGTCGCGGATGTCATCAAGGAGCTGGGCGGCAAGCCGTTTTTGACAGACTGCAACACGCTATATGTTGGCGGGCGGAAAAATGCCCTAGAGCATATCGAATCCGCTTACCAGAACGGCTTTACGCCGTATACCACCGGCTGCCATATCCTGATCGCCGACGGCTTGAAGGGCAACGATGAGGTTGCCGTTCCCGTCCAGGGGGGCGACTATATTAAAGAGGCCAAGATCGGCCGGGCGCTGATGGATGCGGATATCGTCGTCTCTCTGACCCATTTCAAGTGCCATGAAAACGCCGGGATCGGCGGTGCGATCAAGAATATCGGCATGGGCGGCGGCTCCCGCGCCGGGAAGATGGAGATGCACGCTGCCGGGAAGCCCCTGGTCTCAAACCCGTCGGCCTGCATCGGCTGCGGCTCCTGCCGCCGCATCTGTGCCCACGACGCCCCGGTCATGGAGGGCCGCACCGTTACCCGCATCGACCATACGAAGTGCGTTGGCTGCGGGCGCTGCATCGCTGTCTGTCCTATGGATGTCATCGAGCCGCAGTATGACGCAGCCTTTGACGTCCTGAACTGCCGAATGGCCGAGTACGCCAAGGCAGTGCTGGATGGCCGCCCAGCGTTCCATCTGAGCCTGGTCATGGATGTCTCCCCCAACTGCGATTGCCACGCGGAGAACGATGTGCCGATCATCCCGGATGTCGGCATGTTCGCCTCCCTCGACCCGGTGGCGCTGGACCAGGCCTGCGCCGATGCCTGTGCGAAAATGCCTGTGTTGGCCGGCAGCCAGGCGGATAAGCCCCGCCAGCCGGGGCAGGACCTCTTCGCCGCCGTCCACGATACGACGAACTGGCGCGTCCAGACGGCCCACGCCAAGAAAATCGGCTTGGGTGACGATGCGTATCAGCTTATTAAAATTTGAAAAACTGCCCTGCGGCATTGAATTCGTCTCTTGCGGCGCGCTCCCGGTTTTCTCGGCGGCGCGCCGCTTTTTGCGTATTTGAGAAAAATTTTAAAATTATTTGGGTTTGGAGCTTGACATTTTTGCATTATTGTATTAGTATCTTAGTACAATGATATGAACGAGGAGGTACGATATGGCTTGGCAATTTCGAAATGACGCGCCGATCTACACCCAACTGGTGGCGCAGATCAAGCTGCGCATCGTCGCTGGGACATTTCAGCCCGGGCAGCGGCTGCCCGCCGTGCGGGACTTTGCCGTGGAGGCTGGGGTCAACCCCAATACGATGCAGCGGGCGCTTGCAGAGCTGGAGCGGGAGCAGCTGGTGTTTAGCCAGCGCACCGCGGGACGATTTGTAACGGAGGACAGTGAGATGATCCAAACGATCAAACAGGAATTGGCGCAGCAGCAGCTGGCGCAGTTTTTCCAGGCGATGGCCAAGCTTGGCTACGCCCGGGCAGAGATCGTCGCCCTGGTAGAGCAGAGCGGCAGCAAGGAGGCACAAGATGGCGATTCTGGAATGTAAAAATTTGACAAAGCGCTTCGGCGCGACGGCGGCGCTGCAGGATGTGAGCCTGGAAATCACCCCGGGGCGGATCATCGGCTTGCTCGGCCCCAACGGCAGCGGCAAAACGACGCTGCTCAAGCTGGCCAACGGCCTGCTGACACCGGACGGCGGCACCCTCACCATCGACGGCATGGCCCCGGGGGTCGAGACGAAAAAGATCGTCTCCTACCTGCCGGAAAAAAGCTACCTGTCTGGGTGGATGAACGTGCGGCAGCTGCTGGGTTATTTTTCTGATTTCTATGCCGATTTCCAGTCCCAGCGGGCCCTGGAGATGCTGGCAAGGCTGGGCATTGACCCGAACCAGCGGATCAAAACGATGTCCAAGGGCACGCAGGAGAAGGTCCAGCTGATTCTGGTCATGAGCCGGGCGGCAAAGCTTTATCTGCTCGATGAGCCCATCGGCGGCGTCGACCCGGCGACCCGGGACTACATTTTAAATACGATCATTTCCAATTATGATCCCGCCGCCTCGGTCATCATTTCGACGCACCTGATCGCGGATGTGGAGCAGATCTTGGATGAGGTGATCTTTATTCATCGGGGGAAGGTCGTTCTGCAGTCCAGCGTGGATGCCATCCGCCAGGAGAAGGGATGCAGTGTGGATGCACTGTTCAGGGAGGAATTCAAATGCTTGGAAAATTATTAAAACATGAATTTGTCGCCGCTGCCCGGCCGATGCTGCTGATCTGGATCGGCCTGCCGGTGCTGGGTTTTTTGGTTAATCTCTCTGGCCGTGTCATGGTGGATACGACGGCCAATATCATTTCGGTACTTCGGGGCATATTGCTCTTTTTATTCGTTGTCTGCGTGATCGGTGCTTGGGTCATGGCAGTTATCACGATGGTCAAGCGGTTTCAGCAGTCCATGCTCAGCCGGGAGGCCTATCTGACCCACACGCTGCCGGTGAATGTGCACCAGCTGGTTTGGAGCCGGATGATCGTTGCCGTCTGCTATTTTGCTGTGACGGGTGTGCTGATCCTCGGCAGTATTTTTCTGGCCATGTTCCAGCTGGACTGGGTGGGTTGGTTCTTCAAAAACGCCTTTGATATCCTGCTGTGCTTCTTCCGGGAGTACCACGGCGATGCCATTGGCTGGACGCTGGAAGTCCTTGCGCTGCTGCTCGTCTCCGGGCTGACCAACTGCCTGCTGTTCTATGCCGCCTTGACCATTGGCCACAGCTTCACGACGCATAAAATGCTGCTGAGTGTTGCCTCCTTTTTTGCGCTGGAGATCATCGCCCAGATCGTCGGTTCGATGCTCCTGTTCTCCTCCGGGAGCCTGCTGCTCACCGTTGCCTCGGGCCATATGGTCCTGCTTTCGTTGACCGGCTTCCTTGCCGCCTTCGGCGTTGTCTATTATATCATCACGACGGTGCTGCTGCACCGGAAGCTGAATCTGGAATAATGCCGCGCCCGCTGTCTGCCCCGGCTCTGCCGGGGCAGGCAGAGACTGGCAGATTTTTGGAAAAGCGGATTTTCGCGAAAGAGAAAAATAATGCTTGACAATTCAAAAAACAGGGCGTATAATAACCATGCTCATTTGAGTCGCTGGTATAGCTCAGTTGGTAGAGCAGCTGATTTGTAATCAGCAGGTCGGGGGTT
>CAUBIP010000043.1 GCA_958436045.1 uncultured Oscillospiraceae bacterium
ACGGGACCGGCGCATTCATCGCGGCGGACAATACGAATGATAAAAAAGACGGCATCATGTCCAACATCACCTACACGCTGGCGATGGATATGTACTTTGACGGCGGCGACTGGAGCAACGAGAACGAAGCCGGTACCGCTGGCCGGACGGCGGCGTTCAACTACCTGCTCAGCCGCCTGCAGGACGACAAGAAGACAGACGGCCGTTTCTTCGAAAACCAGATGCGCGCAAACGGCACGGTGAGCGCGGTGGCCGCGCTGCGGTACAACGCGGAATTCGCCATCCTGATGTCGCGCTTCGCGGACGACGCCAAGCTGGGCAAGCGGGCCACCGCTGCCATGCGGGACGTCATGGAAATGCTCCAGTGGCAGTACGACAACGGGAAGATGAACGGCTCCGTTGAGACGACGGCCTACTACGCCTCCGCCCTCGTCGCTGCCATCCGGGTGACGGACAGCAAGAACCTGAAGGCGACCTACCAGGCAACGCTGGATACCATCTTTGAAAAGCTGAGCAGCGCCAGAGCGCTGGACGGCACCTATGTTGCAAGCATTACTGCGGCCCTGCGGAAGACTGTGCCGGACGCGACCGGTGATGCGGACGCAACGGCGGCCGCGATGATGGCCCTGGCGGATATGGCAAACGAGAAAGCCGTCCTGGCCGAGATGGCAGTACGGATGGAAGACAGCCAGATCGTCAGCGCAGATATCGCGCAGATCAGCATTGATAAGATCGTCCTGCACGATCTGGACCTGCCGCAGCGCGGCGCCCTCGGCTCGGTCTTTACCTGGACCTCTTCTGCGGAAGACGTCATTGCGGCCGACGGCAAGGTGACCCGCCCGGCCCAGGATACGAAGCTCACCCTGACGGTGACGGCAGCCTACGGCGAAGCGACGCAGACCCGCGAATTCAGCGTGACCGTCCCCGCCCAGCGTGCAGCTGGCGGCGATGAGGCTTACGCCGATGCGCAGAACCTGAGCCTGCTGCCGGAGTACATCAACGATATCGACCTGCCGGCGCAGGGAGCGAATGGCTCTGTCATCACCTGGGCCTCCTCCAACGAAGCGGTCATCTCCAACGACGGTAAAGTGAACCGCCCGGCCATCGGCCAGCCCAATGCCCAGGTCACAATGACCGCCTCCGTCGCCTACGGTGATGCCATCGAGACCCGCACCTTCAGCGTGAAGGTCTGGGCGCTGGTGGATACGGAGACGAACGACGGCATGGTCAAAGAAGCCTACTATCTCTCCCGGGAGCATTACATGCACCAGACGACCCTCGACGGCTACTGGGATGTCTTCGGCGCCTACGCTGCCCTGGGCGACCAGATCCGCGATTTCGGCTTTGTCTATGACATGTCCACGAACTCGGCAAGCCAGCCGGGCGCAAATATCCATGCGATCGTGGCTCTGGGTGAGAACCCGTATAACTACAAGAACAAAAACTATGTCGCCGAGTTTGCGAAGGCTGGCCTGGACGGCAACTGGTCCGTGCCTGTCTTCAATATCATGGGCGCCGACGCGGCCGGTATGAAGCTCAACGAGACCGCAGCGGTGGCCGCACGGCATGGGGCGACACGGCACCTGACGTCCCTGGGCATGGGCCCGGATATCGGCGGCTGGGCAGGCGTCCCGGCAGTGCGTGTGTATCCGGATGACGAGCAGGTCGTGCGGCAGATCACCTACTTCTGCCAGCAGCTTGCGCCGAAGATGCAGGGCAACTCGACCGGCTCCGCCGCAGTCTCCAAGGGCTGCGTCACGACGGCCCTGACGGCCTTCCTGGCCGAGGGCATCCAGGTCGAAGGCATCGCCGGTATGGACGTCACGAAGGACGAGCCGTGGGTCAGCCAGACCCCGGTCCAGGAGCTGTATAACATTGTTGTGACCAGCTCCGAAGGCTCCTTCAGCATCCAGCCCGTCATGGAGATGTGCGACCTTTACAATGTCAAATTCAACGGCGGCCATGTTGGCTGGATCGCCTGCGGCGTGAACAAAGCCCGCGTCGAAGACCAGGTCGCCAAGGCAAATGAGATCCTTGCCAACAAGGCCCTCTACACTGCCGATTCCATCAAAGTCATCGAAGACGCCCTCGAGGCCGTCAAGGGCATCTCGGAAGAGCGCCTGAATTCAAAGGTACCGGATTACGGCGAAGAGTACTACGCCCTGTTTGACGCCGTCCGTTACGCCAAGACGAGCGAGAGCGCCGCTGCCGATCAGGCTGCTGCCAACGCCGTCACGGAAGCCATCAACGCCCTGCCCGCCGCCGATGCCATCACCCTGGAGAACAAGGAAGCCGTCACCGCGGCCCGCGCTGCGTTTGACGCGCTGACCGAAGCCCAGCAGGCATTTGTCTCCAAGGACGCGCAGGATAAGCTGACCGCAGCAGAAGATGTGCTTGCCAAGCTGGAAGCCGCGGAAGCCGACAAGGCTGCGGCTGCGAAGGTCGAGGAGACCATCAACGCCTTGCCCGCAGCAGCGGATATCACGCTGGAGGACAAAGAAGCCGTCGCAGCCGCACGCGCTGCGTTCGACGCCCTGACCGAGGCCCAGCAGGCGCTGGTCAGCAAGGACGCACAGGACAAGCTGGCCGCAGCCGAGGCAAAAATTGCTGAGCTGGAAGAGCCTGACGTTCCCACCGAGCTGCCGTTTACCGACCTGACCCAGGATTGGTACATGGACAGCATCCGGTACGTCTACGAGCACGAGCTGATGTACGGCACGACGGATACGACGTTTGCGCCGGACGACGCCCTGACTCGTGGCATGTTCGTCACCATGCTCTACCGCATGGAGGGCAAGCCCGAGGTCACCGGCAGCACGAGCTTTACGGATGTCGCGGAGAATGCGTACTACGCCGACGCGGTCGCTTGGGCCAACGCCAACGGCGTGGTCTACGGCACCAGCGACACGGCGTTCAGCCCGGATGGCAACATCACCCGGGAGCAGATGGCCGCGATGATGCGCCGCTACGCAAGCTTCAAGAAGATCGACGTCACTGCGACGACGGACCTGTCCGGCTACGCCGATGCTGCTGCCATCAGCAGCTGGGCCACGGCAGACCTGCAGTGGGCCGTTGCGTCTGAGCTGCTTTACGGCAACAACCACAACGAACTGCAGCCGACGGCCAACGCGACGCGCGCCCAGGCAGCTGCGATCCTCCAGCGGTTTGCGACGAAGATCGTCAAGTAAGCCGCGAAGCAAAAGCGGGGGCGTGGAAGCCACATATAAAATTGATAGTTTCTTCATCTTCTTTATTTCCTTTCTACCGGGTGCGGGCCCAAACCCGCACCCACCCCCCTTCGGTGCCTGGCGCCGGAGGGGGTTCCTCTATGCCGGAGGGGGCAGGAAATCTTTCCCGCAGCGCCCGGAATTTCCCCCTTGGCGGGATTGCAAAGGGGGAGAAAGTGTGTTACAATAAATCCAAAGCGCAAAGGAGGAAATTCCAATGGGTGAACTAAAAGATTATATTTCCCGCACGCAGGATGCCGGGACGGTGCATATTTCTGAGGACGTCATTGCCTCCATCGCCGCTGCCGCCGTGACGGATGTGGACGGTGTCTGCGGCCTAAGCGCCAATATGGCGGAGCTTTTGAACAAAAAGAGCCAGACAAAGGGCGTCCGGCTGACGGTCGGCGAGAATGACAGCATCACCATCGACTGCAATGTCATCGCTCTGTACGGTCACCCGGTCATGGAGCTGGCCAAGGAGATCCAGAACGCGGTCTCGGATGCCATTGCCGCGATGACGGGCCTGCAGGTGACGGCAGTCAATGTCAATGTCTGCGGCATTGCCATGGCCAGAACGGCCCGATAAATCCGACAGCGCCACGCCGAGAGAGAAGAAGGAGAAGCACACTATGACGAGGACGAACGCCAGGGAAATCGCGGCACATTTGCTCTATGCCATGGAGTACACCGGCCAGCCGGCGGACCGAACGCTGGAAGTGCGGCTGGAGCCGGACTACTATCGCGGCCTGGCGCAGGAGTCAGAGGCGTATGCCGAGCGCCCCGGGAAAAAGCAGCTTGCCTATATCCGCGCCATTGTCTGCGGCGTGACGGAAAAGCAGGAGGAGCTGAACCGGATCATCGCCCAGTACGCCATCGGCTGGAACCTGGGCCGAATTTCACGCCTGGCGCGGACATTTCTGCGCATCGCGCTCTATGAGTGCCTGTATATGGAAGAAATCCCCAACGGCGTCGCCATCAACGAGGCCGTCAAGCTGACGAAGAGCTACGACGACGAGGCGGCGAAATTCGTCAACGGCATCCTGGGTGCATTCGTCCGGGGCGGCTGCGAGATTCCGCCCGTACCGGTACAGGAAGCCCCGGAAAGCCTGGATGCGGAAGCCCTGGCAGCTGATGCGCCGGAAGCGGCACAGGACCCGGCGGCAGAAGCCGCGGCGGGTGCGCAGGGGGCGGCAGAATGATCGCCCTCGGGTTCGACACCAGCAATTACACGACCTCCATCGCCGCCCACGACGGCGCAGCGCCCATAAATTGCTCCCAACTGCTGGATGTGCAGCCGGGTCAGCTAGGCCTGCGGCAGAGCGACGCTTTGTTCGCGCATATCAAACGCCTGCCGGCATTGGCCGACAGGCTATTTGCGCATCTGGACACGGGCGATATCGCCGCCATTGGCGTCAGCACGCGCCCCCGGGCGGTGGAGGGGTCTTACATGCCGTGTTTTTTGGCGGGCAGCAGCCAGGCGACCGTTTTGGCCCGGGCGCTGGGTGTCCCGCTTTATGAGTTTTCCCATCAGCAGGGGCATATCGCCGCGGCGCTCTGGTCCGCGGGGCGGATGGACCTGCTGTACCAGCGCCACCTTGCCTGGCATCTATCCGGCGGCACAACGGAGCTGCTGCTTGTCGAAAATCAGGCCGGCGCGCTGACCGCCCAAAAGCTGGGCGGCACGACAGATATTTCCGCCGGGCAACTCATCGACCGCACCGGAAAGCTCCTGAGTCTCCCGTTCCCGGCAGGCAAGGCGCTGGACAAGCTTGCCGCGGAAAGTGACAGCCGGGATGCGTTTCGTGTCCGCTGCCACGGGGCGGAGTTTTCCCTCTCCGGGGTGGAAAATCAGGTCCAGCAGTATTTTGCCAAAACCGGCGACGGCCCGGCGACAGCGCACTTTGCGCTGCGTTCGATCATCGGCGCAATTGAACGCGCGACGGCGGCGGCGCTGGCAGAGCACCCGGGGCTGCCGGTCGTCTTTTCCGGCGGCGTAGCGTCCAATTCTCTGCTGCGGGGGGAGGCGCTGCCATTTGAGACAGTCTTTGCCGCGTCAGAGTATTCCACGGATAATGCCATGGGCATCGCGCTGCTGGCCTGGCTGCGGAGGAGGTCGCATGGAGCATAAAATTTTTGCGGTTTCGCAGATCAATCAATACATCAAGCAGCAGCTCGACGGCGACCTGCTGCTGCAGGACCTGTGCATCAGCGGAGAGCTGAGCAACTATAAGATCTACCCCTCTGGGCACCACTATTTTACGTTGAAGGACGCCGAGGGCGCTCTGCGGGCCGTCATGTTTCGGGGCAGCGCCGGGCGGCTGCGGTTTCGGCCAGAAAACGGGATGAAGGTGCTTGCCACGGGGCGTATCACGGTCTACCCGCGGGACGGGGCGTATCAGCTGTATTGCAATAGCCTGGTCCCCGACGGCGTCGGCGATCTGTACGTCGCCTTTGAGCAGCTCAAGGCAAAGCTGCAGGCCGAGGGATTGTTTGACCCGACGCACAAAAAGCCACTGCCGCCGTACCCGCACCGGATCGCGATCATCACGTCCTCTGCGGGCGCGGCGATCCACGATATGCTGCGCATCTTGAACCGACGCTATCCCTTGAGCAAGGTCATGCTGCTGCCGGTCCGGGTCCAGGGGGCCGAGGCCCCGGCGGAGATCGCTGGGGCGATCCGCTATGCCAACCGCTGGCATCTGGCGGACGTCATCATCACCGGCCGCGGCGGCGGCTCGATGGAGGACCTCTGGGCATTCAATGACGAGCGCGTGGCGCGGATGATTTACGCGTCGGAGATCCCCGTTGTCTCTGCCGTTGGGCATGAGCCGGATGTGACGATCTCCGATTTTGTCGCCGACCGCCGCGCGGCAACGCCGTCCAATGCCGCCGAGATCGTCGCGCCGGACCAGCAGGAGCTGCGCCAGCGGCTGGACGCGGCCCAGCTGCGGATGCTGCAGGCGCTGCAAAAGCAGCTGCAGGTCGATCGCCGCCAGGTCCAGCTGCTCTCTCAGGCCCGCGTACTGCAGGATCCGATGAATTATGTCCTGGAGCGCCGAACGCGCCTTGTTCAGCTGCAAAAGCAGTTGGCCAGCGCCATGCAGCAGCGCCTGGCTGCGGACCGGGAGCGTTTCGCGAAGCGCGCCGCAGCGCTGGACGCCATGAGCCCCCTCAAGGTCTTGGGCCGGGGCTATGCACTGGTGAAGAACGGCCAGAAGCTCGTCAAATCTACGAATGACGCCAAACCGGGCGACCGGCTCACGCTACAGCTATCGGATGGCACATTGCCCGCCATCGTAGCACGACCGACGGAGGAAGCACAATGAATAATGATTCGATGCAGTTTGAAGCTGCCGTGGCACGTCTGGAGGAGATCGTCCGGGCGATGGAGCAGGGCGATCTGCCGCTGGAGCAGTCGCTGCAGCTATTTGAAGAGGGGACAGGGCTTGTCAAAAGCTGTAACCAGCTGCTGAGCCAAGCCGAACTGAAAATTGCCCAGCTGATGAAGGGCGCTGATGGCGCGCCGGTGGAATTGGAGTTTAGCCATGCAAACGAAGGCGAATAACGAAAGATTGCAGGCCTATACCCAGGCCGTGGAGGGGTACCTGACCGGCTGCTTTGCCTGGCCGGAGGAGCCGCAGCAGCAGCTCTTTGCCGCCATGCGCTACAGTTTGCTTGCCGGCGGAAAACGCCTGCGCCCGATTTATGTGCTGGAATTTTGCCGCCTGTGCGGCGGCGACTGGCATGCGGCGCTGCCCTTTGCCGCGGCCATCGAGATGGTCCATACCTATAGCCTGATCCACGACGACCTGCCTTGCATGGATAACGACGATTACCGCCGGGGTAAGCCGACCAATCACAAGGTGTTCGGTGAAGCCAACGCCGTCCTAGCAGGGGACGCGCTGCTGACGGAGGCCTTCGGCGCGCTGGCCGGAGCAGAGCTCCCACCGGAGCGTCTTGTCGCGGGGGTGCGTATTTTAAGCCGCGCCGCTGGAGCGCTAGGCATGGTCGGCGGTCAGGTCCTGGACTTGGCTGCGGAGGAGAAGGCGGAGGCCGACGCGCAGGATGTCTATGCCATCCAGGCACGTAAAACCGGCGCGCTTATTGCAGCGGCCTGCCAGCTTGGCGTTGCCTCAGCAGACGGCAGCGCGGCCCAGATGGCCGCTGCGGCGGCGTATGCCGATCATGTCGGCCTGGCGTTCCAGATCCGGGATGATATTTTGGATGTCATCGGCTCCCAGGAGAAGCTGGGCAAGGCCACGGGGATGGATGAAAAGAAGAACACCTTCGTCCGCCATTACGGCGTCGCGCGCTGTGAAGTGATGGTGGAGAATGAGACGGCGCAGGCCCTGCGCGCCCTGGACTGCTTCCAGGACCAGGGGTTCTTAACGGAGCTCTCCCAAAGCCTCGTCCGGCGGGACCATTAAAATCAAATTGCATATTTATTCAAAACAGCACCGGTTTTCCGGTGCTGTTTTGCTATGCCTATTGTTCGTCCGGCTGTATTGCTCTTGCGATTTTCTGGTGTTTTTCCAGCGGAAAGATGCGCAGTGTCGTGCCTTTCCGGGTGGCTTCGTTCATGGTGACGGCGGTGATCTGGCGGTTTTCGTAGGTTGTATAATAATACGTCCCCGTGGCGGGGCTGCAGCAGCCGGTGTATTGGGTGTACTCCCACGCGCCGGGGGCGACCTGGCAACAGCCCCGCGGCTGGGTTACCGCATCCAGAATGTGAAACAGCTGCCCGATGCTGGCGGTCTCCTCCTGCGGCGCGAGAGAATTGGCGCGGACGAAGGCCGCCCGAATAAACCGGCCCTGGGAGGAGAGGTCTCCCGGCAGCCCGACGGTCCCCATGCCGCGGCTGTCCAGGGGCAGCGGCAGGTCCGGGGCAAAGGTGCTTTCCGGCTGCCGCGGCGAGAGGCCCCGGTAGGCGGAAAGGGCGCGCAGCTGCATCGGAAACGGCGGCTCATTGGTCAGGACGCCTGTTGGGTTTTCGTAGATCTGCAGCCCGGCCGGCCCAGACTCCAGGGCAATGCAGCCGGTCTCGTCGGCAATCATCCAGTGCAGTTGGGCCGTCGGCAGGTCAGGCGAAAACGGCGTGCCCACCAGGCGGCAGGCTGCAAGCTGCGCCTTGGCCTGGGCGAGGTCTTTCGCCGTGGCCAGCAGCCACGGGATCAGCTCGAAGGCTGCGATATTTTGCCCCGCCCCGGGCGCTGCATAGACCGCGCTCTTTGGAAAATTCAGCCCCGCGATGCACAGGCCCATCTCATTGCAGCCGTCATAATACAGCGGGTAGCCATCGCGGACGTGGGCCATGCCGATCATAGCATAGTGCTGCCGCAGCACCGGCCCGCAGCGTAGGTGCAGCGGAAAGTGCCGGGGGAGGATCGTCACCTGTTCGCCGTAGGTCACCTCATAGTCGAGGTTGCGGCCAAAATAAAGTGCGCCGTTTTGATACGCCACAGCAGTGCACATGAAACTCCCTCATTTCGTTCTATTCTGTGCTTAGCCTTCCCACAAATCAGCGATCTATGCCCGTATCAGCGCGCTATTCGGCATGAAATGCGTTTTATTTGGAAACTGTAACCAAACTGTAATTGGCAAGGGGAGGAAAATGTGGTATGATAAGACAAATCCCCTAAAGAACGCCCAAAAATCCCGCGGGGCGGGCGTGGTTGCACCTGATTATGCAGGCTGAAAAAAAGACCTACAGGAGAAGGAGAGCGCACGATGAAACACGGAATGAGGATGAAAACCGGGCTCCAGATGAAAACCGGGATCCAGATGGAGCGCGGAATCCGGAGGGAACACGGAATCCGGATGAAGCGCGGAGGAATCTGGAGAAGATGGATTGCCGGACTGCTGGCGGCTGTCATGCTGGCGGAGCTGGTCCCGGTCTACGCCCGGGATGCGGCGGATGGCCCGGCGGCGGAGAGTAGCCACTCTACAGTGTACGATGGCGGCCAATCTGCAGCAGACGGAAGCAAGTCCACCGCACAGGACGGTCGTAAGAATACAGCGCAGACGAGCGGACAGGCTGGTGACCAGGCCGTGACGTTGGCGCGGCGCGAAGATGCTTTGACCAGGGTGGGCGGCCCGGCGGTGCAGACGAAACATAGGGCTGCGGCGGATGCTGCCGGGGCGAAATCTACGGATACTTCGGGCGTTTCGGATGCGTCGAACGCTGCGGATGCTTCAGCTGCATCGTCCGCAGGGGAGGATGCGCCCTATGTTTTGGCGGAGGAGACGGCGCTGCGGGGGGAGGCGGAGAAGCACTTCCGGCTCAGCGATGGGACGTATCTCGCCGTCCAATACGCCCGCCCGGTGCATCTGCAGACGGCAGACGGCCAGTGGGCAGACCTTGACAACGAATTGACCCTGCGCCAGGGTGCATACCGGGCGGACAACGGCCTGACGACGGCGTCCTTTGCGCAGAATTTATCCAATGGCGAGCTTTTCACCGCTGGCTACCGGGATTACACGATCTCCCTGGCCCTGGCGGGGCGCGACTGGGCAGCCGCACCGGATGCCGAGCGCCCTGTGACCCCGGACCCGGCAGAGCCCGCCGCCACCGGCGAACCGGAGGAGACCCCTGCCGCCCCGGTGCAGGGTGCGGCTACAAATCCGGAAGCGGGCGCACCGAGCGCGGATGCAAACGCCGCCCAGGGCAACAGCGCATCGAGCGCAGCCCAGGAAAACCGCACGTCCGGCACGGATGCTGCACAGAGCAGCACCGCGTCTGCGGAAGCATCAAAGAAAACCGACAAAACCAAAACGCCCAACGCACTATCCGCCCCCGAGCCTGCCAAGCCGGGCCGCATCTCGGACGCCGTCGCGACCCTGCTGGATATTCCGGCGGCGCAGAACGCGTCGGCCTCCCTGGAGCAGCAGGTCCAGCCTGCGGGGCTGGTCCGGGGGCTTTTGTACGAGGACGCTGCGCCGGAGATCGACCTTTCGTATACCGCCTGCGGCTTTGACGTCAAGGAAGCCATCGTCGTCAAAGCGCCCCAGGCGGCGTACTGCTATGCCTTCCGCCTGACGCTGGGCGGCCTGACTCCGGCGCTCTCGGACGGCGCGGTGCTGCTGTCCAACGAAGCGGGCGAGGTCATCTACGTCATCCCCGCGCCGTATCTGGAGGACGCCGCCGGGGCGACGTCGGACGCGGCGGCCTATACGCTTTCGCCCCAAGCCGACGGCAGCTACCTGCTGACGGTCACGGCGGACGAAACGTGGATGAATGACGATGCCCGCGCCTGGCCCATTCAGATCGACCCGACGGTGGAGCTGCGGTCGGACAACTACGTCCGCGGGACCTACATCCGCTCCGCCCAGCCCACAGCAAAGGCCGGGGACCGGTCGACGCTGTTTGCCGGCTACCTGACGACGGCAGGGCAGCAGGAGCTATGCGTCCAGATGCGCCTCCCGGCGCTGCCGAAAAATGCAACGCTGGTCAGCGCACTGCTGAGCGTCGACCACGTCGGCCTGTTTACGAAGACCTACGCCAACGCGCCCACCGGCAGCAAGCTGCAGCTTTACGCCTACGCTCTGAACGGGCTGGTCGGCGACGCAGCGCAAATGACCTGGAACGATGTCTACGGTTCCGGCGGCTACGGCCGCGCCCAGGACCCGTTAGATTACCGGACGCTTTCGACCAGCACCTGCAGGCAACATATCTCCTGGGATATCACCCGCGCAGTGATGACGCAGTATGATAAAAATAATCCGGATGAGCTGTTCGCCGCCATCACCCTGGCGGCCAAGGACGGGGCCAATGCTGCGTACTTTGCCAGCCTGAACGGGCACTACAGCAAAAACAACCCCTACGGCTCCCCGATGCTGCTGGTGCAATACCGGCACAACGCCGGGGTGCAGACGGCGCTGTCCTACCACGAGCAGTCCATCGGCCGAGCCGGGCAGGGCTACGTCTCGGACTACGACCTGCAGACGACCCTCGTCAACCCCATTGCCACCAGCGCCAGCGCCGTTCTGCCCTATACCCTGTCCCTGGTCTACAACAGCGCCTACCGGGGGACGTATTTTGACGCCGCCGAGCAAGGCTATCACACGCTGCCGTACAATCAGATGCACATCGGCGCGGGCTGGAAGCTCTCAGCCCAGCAGACGGTGATCTCCTCACAGCTCCAAGCGTCGTCGGACACTAACCCGGACGCGACGGAGGAATACCTCATCTATCACGACGAGACCGGCGCAGCCTATTATTTCCGCAAGGACGGCAGCGTCTTTAAGGACGAAAACGGCCTGAACCTGACGCTGACGAAGTCCGTCTCCGGCAGCACAACAGTCTACACGATGAAGGACAAGAAGGATAACCAGCGCATTTTCCACAACGGTTACCTCATCACCCAGCGCGATGCCAACGGCAACGCCCTGCACTTTACGTATAACAACGCCGCCTATTCCGCCAGCGGCAGCAGCTGGAAGCCGACGACGGCGAACCACCGACTGACTGGTGTCACCCGCGTCCCCAGCGGCGGCAGCGCCCAGCAGCTGATGACGTTTGCCTATGACAGCAATCGCTGCCTTTCTGAAATTCGCCAAACCGTCGGCAGCGCGACGCGGGTCACAAAGCTGCACTACAGCCAGTACGACGCGAAGCTGTTCCTGACGGCCATCACATTCCCCGACGGCAAGCAAGCCCGCTACCGCTATCTGACCGGCGGCGGAGCGGCCTCGTGCGCCCTGTATCAGGCCTACGACGCCGAATCCGGCTACGGAATCGTCTACCACAACTTCAGCTCCACCCCCCTGCGGCAGCTGCGGGTCTGGGAATTTTCCGCCGCAACGGAGCCCCAGAATATCCCCACAGACGGCGCTGACGTGACCCGCCAATACGGCTACCGCTTCCACGGCTACAGCAACAGCCGCCAGAAGACGACCTACCGTCACTATGGCGCCGACCGCATCGCCGGAACCGACGACGACTTGATGGAGACCTGTCTGCTTGACTACTACGGCCGGACCATCACGAGCTACACCACCGGCGCGGGCCGGGAGGAGGTCCTGAGCATCGCCTCGGCGGCCTATACCGAGACCAGCGGCACATCCCAGACGAACAACCGGGTCGAGCGCGCCGGTTCCGGCGGCCTGCACGCGGCCAACCTCCTGCAGGACGGCAACTTTGAGCGCGGCACCACCTTTGACGCATGGCAGAAGGTGGTCACGCCGTCGTCCGCCCCGGCGGGCTACAGCGGCCTGCCCAACAGCGCCATTGGCGCGGCGAACACCGGCCACCCCGCGCCCCATCTCGGGTCTCGCTACCTGCGGATGTACAGCCCCGCCGCCCCCAATGCAGATCATAGCGCTGTCTCCGTCGCGACGGGGGCGCAGCAGACCGTCACGCTGAAAGCAGGGAAGAAGTATACCCTCTCAGCGTATGTCAACACCAGCGCCGTCACGCAATTTTACGAAAACGGCGGCGTCTTCCTCACGATGCGCAGCGCCGACGGGCAGGATGCCGGGCAGAGCATCGCCCTGACAGCCCAGACCGGCAAGGCCCTGCAGCACGGCTGGCAGCGGCTGACGTACACGTTCACGGCGAAAGCCTCCGGCAGCTACACCGTCGGCGTCCAGATGCGCAACTGCGCGGGCTACGCTTTTGCGGATGATATCCAATTAGAGCGCAACGCCGACCTGGGCGCAGAGGCGGAGGACGTCGGTGCGGCAGGAAACCTGAATCTGCTGCAAAACAGCCGCTTTGACGATGGCTTCACAGATTGGGCCCGCACCGGCGACTGGAAATTGGGAAGCCAACCGGCAGCGACGAAGGACGCCGCCCTCTCCACCGGCGGCAAGGAGATCACCGTCGTCGGCAACACCGTGGCCGAGAAACGGGCGACGCAGACGGTGATGCTCAACGCCCCGGCGGGGAGCACGTTCCATGTCTCCGCCTGGGCCAAGGCGAACGCCGCCCCCAGCTACAACTCCAAATCCACGAATCCCGACTGGGACGAGCGCTTCTTCGGCCTCTATATCGTCCTGGTCTACACGGATAACACGGCGGAATCCCAGCACATCCCCGCCAATACGGATACGACGGAGTGGCAATTCGTCACCGGAACGGTCACGCCGAAGCAGGCGAATCTGGGGAAGACGATCTCCTCCATCCGCGTGGCGGCGGACTATTCCAATAACTTTGGCACCGCGACGTTTGATGATTTCTCCCTCCGCCTGGAGCCGGTGCAGACGTACAAATATGATTCCAACGGTAATTTAATCCGGACGACCCAGACGGAAAACGCCCCCGAATCCTATACCTACTCCGGCGCGGACCTGACCAAATACATCTCCGGCGGCAACGGGACCTTTACGTATACCTACGATTCCAAGCACAACCTGACGTCGGCGACGAACGACACCGTCAAGATGACCCTCACGAACAACGCCCAGGGCCTGACGACGTCCGTCACCCTGGCAGACAAAACCGGCAGCCTGGGCAAGACGCTCCAGTCCTCGGCGGGCTACAGCAGCGATTTCCGCTTCCAAACGTCGTCGACGGACGTCAACGGCAGCACCAGCAGCGCCGAATACGACGCCCAGGGCAACCGCATCGCCGCCACCGCGCCCAACGGCACGAAGACGAACTACAACTATACCCTCGGCACAACGGCCGCGGCGACGGACAACCGCCTGCGCCAGTCCTACATCCCGGGCAAAATTTCCCTGAACTACACCTACGCAAACGGCGCCCTCACCGCCGCCCGCCGCGGCCACTATGTTGGAACGACCAACCTCACCCAGACCTACAGCTTCGCCTACGACAGCTTCCTGAACCCCACCAGCCTAAAAATTGGCAGCAACACCTTAGCAACGTATGAATATGCAGCCGGGAATGGCCAAATGCGCCAGGTCACCTTCGGCAACGGCTGCCGGATCCACTACCAGTACGACACCTTCGACCGCCTGCTGCAAGAGGAATTCTACCGGGGGAATTTGCTGACGCAGACGAAGGTCTATCTCTAC
>CAUBIP010000044.1 GCA_958436045.1 uncultured Oscillospiraceae bacterium
GCATTGGCCCAGGACATGGCCGTTTTGACATAGTCCGCGACCGCATCGCTGTCCGGGAAAATAGACAGGTTGGTCGAGACGCTGACGTCGTAGCCGCACTTCGCGGCATAGCGATACAGGATCGCCGCAATCTGCTGGCGGGTGACATTGCTGTTCGGCGCAAAGGCCGTCTCGCTGACACCGCTGATAATGTCGTTGTTATACGCCCAAATCAGCGCGTCCTCATACCAAGCGTTTTTGGCGACATCCTCGAACGGATGCGTCAGTCCCGTTACACTGGCCTTCCCATCCATCCGATAGAGGACGGAGGCCAGCATGGCGCGGGTCATTGAGGCATTGGGAGAGAACTCGATAGCGCTGGTCCCATAGAAAATGCAGCTGCGGATCACATAGTCAATCCCGATGTGGGACCAATCCTCGATTCCTGCCACATCCGTGAATTTCCGGCTGGGGCAATCCATGCCGCCTTCGCAGCTGTTCAGGGAGGGGATTACCGTCTCCTTCTTCTCGCCGCAGACCTTGCAGGTCTGCCGGAGTAGGCCCGTAGAAATCAGCGTGGGCGGGGTTACCGTCTCGCCCTCGTCCCAATCGTGGCCCTTGGCCATGGTGTAGGTATCCACGTAGCTTGCGCCGCAGACGGTGCAGGCGTGGGTGGTGTAGCCCATTTCCGTGCAGGTGGGGCCTGTTACTGTGGGAGCATAATCGTGGTCAATGACCGGGATCGGCTCGGTATGCGTTTTGCCGCAGGTGCAGGTGTAGGTCATCTCGCCCAGCGCCGTGCAGGTGGGCTTCTTCGTTACCACGCCGTCGCTGTAGTGGTGATCGGTCGGCGCGGTGTAAGCGTCGGTGTAGCTGTCGCCGCAGACGGAGCAGGTGTGGGTGGTGTAGCCCGGGGTTTCGCAGGTCGGCGCAGTGACTGCGGCCTGGTAGTCATGCCCCAGCGGAGCCAGATTTTCAAGCCGAATGACCTCGCCGCAGACCGTGCACTTTTCCTGCTTCACACCGCCGGAGACGCAGGAGGGCTCCAGGACGGTAACCAGGGTGGTGGTATGGTCAAGCGGTGCAATGTCGCTTCCCTCCGTGGCATAGTCGCAGCGCAGGCAGGCTTCCGCCGCCGTATGGCCATGCTCCGTGCAGGTGGGGGCCTTTGCCGGGGCGGTCACGACCAGTTTGTGGCCCAGGGCCGGGGTGGTGACCTCCGTCTCCTGCTTGCCGCAGATCAGGCAGGTGTTCCGCGTGGTGCCGGTCTCCGTGCAGGTGGCGGCTTTCAGCGTCTTGGTGGTGAAGAAATGGGGGCGCTCCTGCACGGACAGATTGGTACCGGTGCTGATGTCGCCTGCGGTGCCGCCAGCCGCAGTTTCATAATAGAACTTGATGTAGGCGCCGCCGTGGAGAGGGCTCGACACATCGACGCTGGCTGCAGAATGCTTATACTGCGTATCCAGCTTGCAGCGGCTCACGGACTGATAGACCATGAAGCCGGAGAGGTTCAGGTATTCCCCGGGGGCGTAGTTGAGCTTCGTAGGCGGGGTGACAAGGCCATCGACAGCTGTGCGGAAATGCAGCTCCAGGATATCGGTATCCATCGTCAAGAAGGGAGTCAGGTCCAACTCCTGCTCCATGCCGTATTTTGCATAGTAGTCCTGAATGACCTGCACAGAGATTGTACTCTGGAACACATCATTGGGTGTAAACGGCCAGACCTTATAGACGAACAGGGGGAAAACGTCATCGTTCACCTGGTGGCCGATTCCGTATTCAAGCGCATAGGTTTCACCAGTCACCGTGGGACTATCCGCCAAAACCACCCAGCAGTAGGCGGTCTGCGCTTCGCTCTTGGCTTCGCTCCAGCCAATCAGGCCGCCTACAACGGCATAGTTGTTGCTTTCGGCGTAGAGCTTGAAGTCTGTGGAGTCGGATGCCGGCTTGAAATTCTCCGTCTGGTTGTAGCTGCACCGGGTGATTTCGCCCCCTTCTGCCAAGGCACCGGTCAGGCCGCCCGCATAGGCTTGCCCCAGCCCACCGGAAAGGCCTTCCTTCGGCTTTGTCTGCTTCAGCAGCTCTGACTTGACCCTGACCTCGGTATCAATCACCACCACGGCATCCAGGGTCCCCTTGTTGCCAACGCAGCCCACGGCACCGCCTGCAATCAGATTGCGGTCATCATCTTTACTAATGTTCTCTCTGGTCGCAAGAGTCTGGCGAACGATGGAATTCTTCACCTGGCAGTATTCCACCTTACCGCCCTGCTCCACAAGCCCGGCGATTATGCCGGCATATTTGTTGCCGCTTTGGGAATAGCCTTTGATTTCAGCAACCTTTTCCGTAATGAACCGGCCGTTTTCCACATTTAGATTCCGGACCGTCCCGGTCAGTACGCCAAAGAGTCCGGTGGTCTTTCCGAACCGAGCATTGGACACATTGCTGGACAGTTGGAAGTTTTTCAGCGTAAA
Organism: uncultured Oscillospiraceae bacterium; assembly: GCA_958436045.1. Lineage (GTDB taxonomy): Bacteria > Bacillota > Clostridia > Oscillospirales > Oscillospiraceae > SVMC01. Next base: position 2,454 of record CAUBIP010000044.1, read on the forward strand.
GCCGTTGCCGTCAAAGCTGCCGCTGAAGCTTTGAAAGCCCTTATAGATCAGGCCCTGCATATCCACATCCTGGCCCAGGACAAAATGGCAGTCCGCATAGATGCTGTTGCTGTTATCCGCGCTGTTTGTTGACGCATTGAAAACATAGCCGATTTGTGCCTCAACGCTGTTTTTTTGTTGGAGAGCCCTCGAATCAGGTAGGGGAAGTCCTCTGTGCCGTCTCCGGCAAAGAAGGTGCTGTCCTCATGGAGAGATACGGGGATGCAGAACACCGTGGCGCTGCCCAGCTTGGCCTCGATGACCTGGGTGTCATTGAAATCGTCTTTACCGACCTGGAAGGTGCAAGCGTCCAGCGCTTTCATATCCGCCGTGCTCTGGTAGGAGGCGAGGCCTGCGAAAGCTTCGCAGAATTCCTTGGAGAAATAGCCGGAGCCGGTTTCACCGAAATTCGACAGGGCCCCCACCGGATCCTGCAGGGTCAGCGTGTCGTGGAGCTGCACATGGAACGTCTCACCGGAGGAGCCGTCGGTATTAAAAAGTTCGCTGGAGACGTTGCGATTTAAAATCTCGCCTTCGGAAAGCTGATAGACGACCGGCATAGACGCGCTGGTGAGATAATTCTTGATGAGGTCCCGCAGGATGCAGCCCACGGTCGACTGGGCCGTGGTCCAGAGCGTCTCCACCGTGTTGTCGATGGAGGCCTGGGTGAGGACCGTGCCGAAATCTGTCCTGTAGCTGTTGCCGGCTTCGTTGATCCCGGCCGTCTGGTACATGGCGATGGTCTGCTCATAGTAGGTGCCCATGACATAGGCATAGTAGAGATAGCCGATCATATCCTCAGTGTCGCTGGCAGCCTTCACCTTGGGATCTGCCTCTTTCAGGAGGGTGTAATAGGTGATGTAATACTGACTCAGCACGTCGACCACGCTGCCGGGGCTGGAGGTCAGGTAGTTGCCCTGGAGGTACCGGCCCAGCTTATCCACGGCGGAGTGGAAGGTGCCGGTATACTCCACGTCGCTCAGCTGGTAGAAGCGGTCAAAGAGGTTCTTCTGGGCCTCTTCCGTGTAGCTGCCGCTGCTGAGCATCAGATTGACCTCCCGGTCATAGTAGCTCAGCGCCTCATAATACTGGTTAAAGAAGTCAAAGAAGGTATTCAGGTAAGTATAATATTGCAGCAGCTGCGTAGAATCAGACACCTGGTCCTTCAGCTCGTCGATCTTGGCGCTGATCACGGGAAGCTGATCGGACAGATCGCTGAGCCCTTGATTGACGGTAGATTCCAGCTGGTAAATGGCCGCAGTCTGGTCCGTCAGCTGCTTGTTGATATCCGCCAGGGAGGATTCCACCACGCTGAGGTCCACCTGGTTGATGATCGTGGTCGTCGTACCGCCGCCGGAACTGCCGCCGGAATCGCCGCCCTTTCCCATGAAATCCATAGCGGCGTTTTTAAACAGCGCGCCCACGGCCTGACCGGCGTTGTCATACTCATGCTGATTTTTGCAGACGTTGACGCAGCTCTTGATGATGGAGGCGGACATTTTTACACCGGTCATAATAAGGCTGCCGATGAAGGCGTCCGCCTGCGGCGTCGTCGCTGGTACCGCAAAGCCAAAGACAAAGCTCAGGCAGAGAAGTAAGCTGATGATGCGTTTTCATGTTATTCTCCTTCTTGTGTGGTAATCTGTTCGAACCCCGATTCAGCCTGCTGTATCGTCGCAGCCATAAATCGCTGGGCTTCGGATTTGAGGTCGCGCTGCAGCACTGCCTCGATGACCGGCAGATAGTCGGCCTCGGGGACCCGGTAGAGCCGGAAGCAGCAGGCATAATATCTGCGGAGCTTCCGCTCCATGGTAAAATACAGGTCGCAGGGGTGGGCCATAAAGCCCCGGGTAACACTGGCAGAGGCGATTTCCAGCTCATAGAAATCGTTTTCCTTCGCCTCCGGCAGGTAGCGTGCAAAGAGCGTCATAAGCTTCTTGGTGGTGCTTCGGTAGACAAACTCTGAGGTGGAAGGAAGGCTGTAGGTCGTCACATACAGCTCCCGCAGGGGCTCTGACAGCTCCGTGATATGGAGCTGAAGGCCCGTCTCCAGTGCGTAGAGCAGCAGCGGATTGTCCGTAGGCCTCATGATCTCCGCTTGTTGAAACTGCCTGGAGAACATGATCTTCGTAAGCTCCAGCAGAAGCGCCTCTTTGCTGTCAAAGGCGGCAAAAAACGATGCCTGGGCCATCCCTGCGGCAGAAGCGATCTGCGTCGTGGTGGTTTTTTCGTAGCCCTGCTCCAAAAATAAGTAGGTCGCCGCTGTGAGCATTTTGTTTCTGCGGGCAATGCCGCGTGCTTGCAGTCCGTGTTTTGCCATTCAATACCCCCTTCACTTTTTACGATTATAATATTGAGTACAATCAAGCTATAACACAGCTGTGGGGAAAGTGCAATAGGGTTCTTCAAGAATTTATTCGTCCGCTGCTGTGGGTGCAGCCCACACGGCAGCGTCAATTTCAGGCAGGGCGCAACAAAAGGGTGGAAGGTATCATGCATGGCTGGATAAAGCAGCAGGGACCGCACAACAATGCGATCCCTGCTGCTGTTTGCGAGCCTAGAAAAAATTTATGCGGCTTGGCCTGCGCCCGTCAGGTGATGACAAAGCCGCCGTTGACGGGGAGGACTTGGCCGGTGACGAAGGCGGCGTCGGCCAGGTAGCGCATGGCCTGGGCGACATCCTCCGGGGTGCCGTGACGGCCGATGGGCGTCTCTTCCTGGAGCGATTCCAGGACCGCCGGGTCGATCTCCCGGCACATGTCCGTCAGAATGACGCCGGGGGCGACGGCGTTGACGCGGATGTGGCTGGGCCCCAGCTCCTGGGCCAGGGCTTTCGTCAGCGCCAGGACGGCGCCCTTCGTCGCGGAATAGGCGGCCTCACAGGAGGCGCCGATCTGCCCCCACATGGACGAGACATTGATGATACAGCCCGCCTGCCGGGCCAGCATCCCGGGCAGGACGGCGTTGACGCAGTGATAGATGCCGGTGACATTCACGTCAAAGAGCCGCTGCCACTGCTGGGGCGTGATCTGGGAGATCAGGCCGGTGTGGCAGATTCCGGCGTTGTTGATGAGAATCTCTGTCTGCTGCAGCTGCGGGGCCAGACGGGCGACGGCGTCGCCGTTGGCGACATCGCAGCACAGGGGGGTCGCGCCGGTGCGGTGGGCGACGGCCTGGGCGGCCGCATGGTTTTGATGATAGAGAAAGGTAACGTGATCCCCCCGGGCGGCGAAGGCTGCGACAGCTGCCGCGCCGATGCCCCGGGAGCCGCCGGTGATCAGAACGTGTTTCATGATGCGGGCTCCTTTTTTTGCAGAATACGCTTGCTTAGGCGTTTGCCCAGGGTGGTAATGCCATCAATGCCAGCCCCGGCGGCCAGTGCGCCAGCCCAAGTGATGAGACTGAGCAGCAGATAGAACAGCCACAGCGGCCCTGTCGGCAGGAAGTGCAGCAGCAGCATCGACCCGAGGTTCATCAGCAGCGCGTGGGCCAGATACGCTTCGTAGCTGTGCCGCCCGATCCAGCTGCAGATGCGGGCGAGCCAGCCCCAGCGGCCGCAGCGCAGGGCGATGGCGTACAGGCAGGCGATCGCGCACAGGGTGCACAGGGCGTAGACCGGGCCGAGCAGGCTCATGCAGGAGAAGGTGACGTCCTGCTGGGCGAGAACATACCGGCAGCTGCGCCAGATGCCGACGGCCAGCGCCCCGGCGTAGACCAGCGCCGTCACCGGAAGCGCCCTGCGGGCGAAGCGGCAAAAGGCGTCGTAATACGCGCCGCAGCAGGCGCCCAGGAGGAAATAGCCCATCCAGGAGGCGAAGACCAGCGTCCTGCGCCGGAAGAAGATCGCGCCCAGCAGGCCGGGGCCGCTGCAGCGGGGCGTCAGGTACAGATAGGCCAGCCAGAGCGCCAGGCATACAGCGACGAACCACCGCCGGTCCAGCCACCGCCGCAGCTGCAGCAGCAGCGGCGCGAGGATGACAAACTGCAGGATCATGACGACGTACCAAAGATGATAGCTGCCGTCGCCAAAGATCAGACTGCGGACCAGGTTCCCCGGCGTCAGCGGGACGCGGCGGTAGAGCAGGTAGAAGACTGTCCAGAGGACATACGGCAGCGCCAGCTGGCCCAGGCGCTTTTTCAGATACCTGCCATAGGAAAAGCTGCGGCTGTGAAACAGCCCGCAGGCGAATAGAAAGACGAAAAGCGGCACGGCAAAGCGCAGCGGCTCAAACAGCGCCGCGCAGGCCAGCCGCCCGGCCTGGCCGATCTCCGGCCGCCGCGCCCAACTGCCGAGGACGTGCTGCAGTACGACGGCGGTAAAGGCGCAGGTGCGCAGGATATCCCATTCCGGGATGCGCTGCCTGGTGGGAAGGGAAGTAGGTCGATCCATGGGGTGCTCCTTGTTGCTGTTTGGGGTTCTTTTTCATTCTAACGAATATCCTGCCCCATCATACGGAGCAGAAAAAACGAGAGACTGCTGCGGCGCAGCAATCTCTCGTTCAGACAGTCAAAAAGCCTCGCAGAGTTTGCGCCGCGCACGGCGCAAATAGAGTCAAAATCATTTTTTCCGGCGGCGTGTACGTCGGGAAAAATACTTCTCGCCCTGCAAGTGTGGAATTTTCACGCCAACGGCGTGAAAATTATGCGCGCAGCAGGGTGCAAGCCCTTTCAAACGAGAGCCCAGCGAAGCGGGTCTCGTTTGAGCGTGTGTCAAAATACTTTTTTGACACACGCAACGAGAGACTGCTGCGGCACAGCAATCTCTCGTTTGGGTTATCTTCTTCTCGACTTTGTCTTGTGGTCGGAGTATTGCTTGAGCCCGGCGATTTTACGGTCGGATTCGGATAGAAAAGCTTTGAGCTTTTCCTCAAAGGAGAGCTCCCCAGAGCGCTGGGGCTGGGGGGCCGTGCGGCAGCGGGGAGCGGGGCGGCGGACCGGCGGCTTTGCATCCGCGCTTACCGCACCGGCGGGCCGGGCCGTGTCAGGCTGCGCCTGCTTGATGGAGAGACTGATGCGGTGCGGTGCGTCGACTGCGATCACCTTGACCTGGACGCTCTGCCCCTCGGAGAGAAAATCGTGTATATCCTTGACGAAGGTACCCGCGATCTCGGAGATATGCACTAGGCCGGTCTGCCCGTCGGGCAGGGTGATGAATGCGCCGAATTTGGCGATGGATTGGACCTTGCCTTCCAGAATAGAGCCGACTGTGAAATCCATAGGCTGCTTGTATCCTCTCTTTTTTTATTCGCCGTTATCGTAAAAGACAATCTCACCGTCTTTGACCAAGCCCAGCTTGTTTCGGGCGATGGCTTCGATGCCTGCGCTTGTCTGCAAATTGTCGATGCTGTCCTGCAGGACGTTGTTGTCCTGCTGCAGCTGGGCGACCTGCTCGGACAGGGCGGCGGATTCTTCTTTTTTTTGCATGACCTGATTCTGCAGGGAGACCAGCGTGACCGTTGCGTAGACAAGAACGATCAGAATGACTAGTTTGACCAGCAGAGACGACTTCTTGAATTTCAAACGCTCCCGCGCCTCCCTTCTGGCGAAGCTTGCGGCGGGGCAGAGCCCCACGTACATACTTATTTAAAATTATAACGCGTTTTTTGCTAAAAGAAAAGACTTTTTTTAGAAAAAAGTATATTTTTTTCGAAGGACGGGACAAAATGTCAAAACACCATGCCAGCGCCCGGCGAACGGCCTGGCTGCAGAGGAGAAAATAGAGGCTGCCGCCGCAGACCGTCCCCAAAAGCATGAAAAGATGGTACTGCCCCTGGCCCAGATACAGGCAGAACAGGCAGCACAGCGCCAGGCTGGACAGGCCAAACCAGAGATCCCAGAGGGGCGTCAGCCGGGGCAGGGCGCGGCGCAGGGGGCGAATGAGGTCATAGTGTAGGCCGAGCGCCCCGCCAAAGAGGGCAGAGCTGCACAGCTGCAGCAGCTGCAGCAGGACCGGGTATTCCATGGCTCAGCCCAGAAGCCGGGAGAAAAAGCCACCGCCGGTGCGCCGCGCCGCCTCGTAGACGATGGCGCTGACCTGACCGTCGACTTCGACCTTGCCGCTGTCCAGGGCGCGCAGATGCAGCCCCTCGCCGCGGATGATGAGGGTGTCGGCGGCTGTGTGCAGGATGACGGCGGTCTCATCAAAGCTTTCAACCTCGGTGATGCCCGTCAGGTGCAGCTGCTGGCGATTTTCCAGGCTCAGTCGGTGGGGGAGCGAGAGGGCGGTCTCTTCTGGCAGTTGGTTCATGCTGGTTCCTCCGTCATGTTTTTGGCGCGATACGAGAAGCGGATCCTGTCCTTCGATTCAGGATCGGCATTACTGCATTGTATGCGCCAGGGACTTCTGCCATGCGGCAAATTTAACTGATACCATAAAAATATTTATTTTTGGGACTTTTTTTAATATCAGATCTGTGATATAACCGGGAGGACGGATCGAAAGCAACAAAATTTGCCCCGGGACGTGGGGCGCGGAAAAGAGATCCTACCACAAGGAGGAACAAAACATGAAACTGGAAAAGACACTGAAGCTGACCTACACCGCGATGCTGACCGCTATGGTCTGCGTGGCCACGATGCTTATCCGTATCCCGACAATGGTCGGTTATACGAATCTGGGCGACGGCTTTATCCTGCTGAGCGCCTTCCTGTTCGGGCCGTTCTACGGTGCCGTCGCCGGGGGCATCGGCTCCATGCTGGCGGATATCCTCTCCGGCTACGCGTTTTACGCCCCGGCGACGCTGGTCATCAAGGGCCTGATCGCCGTCATCGCGGCGCTGCTCTGGAAGGCCATGCGTAAGCGCGGCGGCGACAAGGTCTGGAAAAAGATCCTTGCCAGCCTGGTCGCAGAGATCTGGATGGCAGCCGGTTACTGGACCTTTGAGACCCTCTTCTTGGGCGAAGCAAAGGCTGCTTTGGCTTCCGTCCCCAATAATATTGCGCAGGGGCTTGTCGGCGTGGTGCTTGGTATGGTATTATATTATGCGTTAAGCAAACTGCCAATGTGGAAGAAGGTTCAATTATATGCATGAGGATTTAACAAGCCGAGCAAAAAAAATCATTCTCGAATTGATCGACGCGGCAAAGCTGCGACGGGGCCAGCTGCTGGTCATTGGCTGCAGCTCCAGCGAGATCGCCGGGGTGCGGATCGGCAAGGGCGGCAGCCTGGAGTTGGCGCAGGCCGTGCTGGGCGGGATCTATCCCGAGCTGCAGGCCCGGGGCATCCAGCTGGCGGTTCAGTGCTGTGAGCACTTAAACCGGGCGCTGATCGTGGAGCGGGCTGTCGCGGAGCAGCGGGGGTATGAGATCGTCAACGCGGTGCCCCACGCCCATGCCGGCGGGTCCTTTGCCACGGTCACGTATGCGGCCATGGAGGACCCTGTCGCTGTGGAGGAGATCCGCGCGGACGCGGGCCTGGATATTGGCGGCACGCTCATCGGGATGCACCTGAAGCGTGTAGCGGTGCCGGTCCGGCTGCCAGATGATCATCTGGGTGAGGCGATTTTACTCTGCGCGCGGACGCGGCCGAAGTATATTGGCGGCGAGCGGGCCAAGTACTTGGCATTGTGAGATCCGGTTTCGCATAAAAGTGCAAAAAGCAGGCGTCTTCACTGCATTTTAGCAGGGGACGCCTGTTTTTTTACGGGGGATTTTGCAATTTCCAAATTCCGACTTGCAATATCTGGGAAAATCCGGTATAGTAGATAGCGTGGCAGAATCGCGGCATCCTTCCCGGGGTGCCCAGTGCCGCCCAAGGAGGAATGGAACATGTTTACAGACGATTATTTTGATAAATTTGTGCTGCCGCAGGACGTCAGCGATGCGCTGAAAAAGTGCCGCTGCATCGCCTATGCCGAAACGCAGGACGAGCTGGACGAGATGGTCTATGGCCCGACCCACACGGCCCGGTATGACGTTGTCTACCAGATCGGCGGCAGAACGGTCAAAGAGGCGGAGGTCATCCGCTGCAAGAACGGCGCGGCCGTCAACTTTATGGAAGACTATATGCGCCGCCGCGACCCCAACTGCATGGTCATCGGCGACGATCTGCCGACGGACAAGCCCACCTACAAAAAGCGCTTCGGCACGGATTTTGCTCCCGTGCGCCAGGAGACGCTGGACTGGCTCTCCACCCAGCAGGTCATTCTGCTGCCCTTCCGGGCGGGTGACCGCCGCTATGGCTATGAGAGCCTGATGATCTGCCCGGGCAACGCCGCATTCTTCGCTTCGGCCCTGGCCAATATGCAGGGCTTTATCAGCGTGCTGGATATTGCCGAGCCATTTAAACCCCGCTCGATCATCTATGTTGCACCGCCGTTCCGTCACACGCATTTTGACGGCAAGCAGGTTGTTGTCCACAATCGCAGCAAGGACCTGCACGAGGTCTTTGCCTATAATCTCTACCCCGGCCCCTCGGCCAAGAAGGGCGTCTTCTCCATCCTGCTGGATATCGGCGAGCAGGAAGGCTGGGTCTGCTGTCACGCCTCGGCCGCCAAGGTTGAAACACCGTATGAGAGCGAGACGGTCTTTATGCACGAGGGTGCGTCCGGTGGCGGCAAGAGTGAAATGCTGGAGGACCCGCACCGGGAGGACGACGGTCGAATTCTGATCGGTACGCACGTGCTCAGCGGCGAGCAGTATTATATGACACTGAACGAAACGTCGAAAATTTACCCCATTGCCGACGATATGGCCCTTGCCTACAGCAAATACCAGGACCCGGAGGTCGGTAAGCTGATGATTAAGGACGCTGAGAACGGCTGGTTTCTGCGGATGGACGGCATGACGGCCTACGGTAACAACCCCGTCTATGAAAAGATTTCCATCCACCCCAAACGCCCGCTGGAGTTCTTTAATATGGACGCGATGCCCGGTGCGACCTGCCTGATTTGGGAGCACGCCAAGGAATCCAATGGCAAGCTGTGCACGAACCCACGAGTCATTATCCCCAGAATGATGCTGGATAATATCGTTCCGGATGACGAGCCCCAGGCCGTTGATGTCCGCAGCTTCGGCGTCAGAATGCCGCCGTCGACCCGAGAGAATCCGAATTACGGTGTCATGGGTATGCTGCATGTCATCCCCCAGAGCCTGGCCTGGCTGTGGCGTCTGGTCTCGCCTCGCGGGTTTAAAAACCCCTCCATCTTGGATGGCGGTGGCATGAAATCCGAAGGTGTCGGCTCTTATTGGCCCTTTGCCACGGGTAAAAAGGTCACCCAAGCTAATCTGCTGCTGCAGCAGATCCTGTCCACGCCGAAGACGCTGAACGTGCTGATCCCGAACCAGCACATCGGCTGTTATAATGTCGGCTTCATGGGCGAATGGGTCGTCCGGGAGTACCTGGCGCGGATGTCCGGCGTCGTGAAAGAGCGCCATGTCACCCCTGCTAGATGCCCGCTGTTTGGCTACGCCATGCAGGACCTGAAGCTCAACAACCAGTATATCCGCCCCACGTTCCTGCGCCCCGAGACCCAGTCCAAGCTGGGCGAGGACGGCTATGATGCCGGCGCCAAGATCCTGACGGACTTCTTCAAGCAGGAGATTCGCCAGTTCCTGACGGACGATCTGGACCCGCTGGGCCGCCAGATCATCGAGTGCTGCCTAAACGATGGCACGCTGGAAGAGTACCTGGCGCTGACGCCGATGCGTCTGCCTAAATAAAATAGATCGACCTGCCGCACTGCAGCAAAGCGGTGCGGCAGGATTGCATTTTGTACGACAATTGCGAACGTAAGCGCTGGTAACGGAATAACAACTGAACAGTTTGGATAATTTCGTCATGAATAACAGATTTTTCGTCAGCAAAACTGTCAAAAATTGTCAAGCTTACCATATGGATTCCCTATTCGCTTTGTGGTATTATATAGCTAGCTGAGATGAGAAATCGCAGCGGAGGAGAATCACTTCTGCCGTCGGAGATGTTGGCCGGTGGGGAACAGAAGTATATATTTTACAAATATGGAGGATGCAAAGAATGACCGGTAAAGAATTGATCCAGGCCACTTATCGCCATGAGAAGACCGAGCGCCCGCCTTGGGTGCCCTATGCTGGTATCCATGCCGCAAAATTCAAGGGCTACACCGCAACGGAGATTCTGAAGGACGCCGACAAGCTCGTTGAGTGCCTAATGGAAGTCCACCGCCTGTACCGCCCCGATGGCCAGCCCATCGCATTCGATCTGCAGCTGGAAGCTGAGATCCTGGGCTGTGAACTGATCTGGGCCGATGACAACCCGCCCAGCGTCACGTCCCACCCCCTGGAAAACACCGAAGAGATTCCCGACAAGGTCGTCGGCCCCAACGATGGCCGTATCCCGGTTGTTATGGAAGCGACCCGCCGTATGTATAAAGCAGTCGGCGATGAGACGGCACTGTATGGCCTGTTCTGCGGCCCGTTCACCCTGGCTTCCCATCTGCGCGGCACGAAGCTCTTCATGGACATGAAGAAGAACCCCGAGCAGGTCAAGAAGCTGATGGCATTCTGCGTTAAGCAGGGCAAGGCCATGATCGACATGTACGCCGAGGCTGGCTGCTGCATGATCGCTCCGGTCGACCCGCTGATTTCCCAGATCTCCCCGAAGCACTTCACCACGTTTATGTCTGAGCCGTACACCGAGATCTTCGACTACATCCGCGCCAAGGGTCTGCAGTCCGCGTTCTTCGTCTGCGGCAACGCAATGCGGAACATGGAAGTCATGTGCCAGACGCATCCCGATGGCATCTCCATCGACGAGAACATCCCGATGACAGCTGGCAAGGAGATCACCGACAAGTACAACATCACCATCGGTGGTAACATCCCGCTGACGACGACGATGCTCTTCGGCAACCAGCAGGATAACATGAAGTATGTTGTCGACATGGTCGACAGTGTCGATCCCCGGAACCTGGTCATCGCTCCGGGCTGCGACATGCCGTACGACGTTCCCATCGAGAACGGCATCGCCGTCGCAGAAGCCGCGAGAGACATTCCGAAGTTCCGCGAGATGCTGAAGAACTACGAATCTGTCGGTGATGACTTTGAAGTTGAGATGCCCGACTACGAGCACCTGGAGAAGCCGCTGATCGAAGCCATGACCCTCGACTCCGTCCAGTGCGCCGCCTGCGGCTACATGTGGGCGACCGTCGAAGACGCTATCAAGGAATATGGCGACAAGATCGAGTGCCACGAGTACAAGTACTGCACCCGCGAAGGCATTGCCCGCTGCAAGAAGATGGGCGTCAAGCAGCTGCCGTCCCTGTACATGAATGGCAAGCTGTACTACGAATCCATCATCCCCGGCCGCGACGAATTCTTCGCCGAGATCGACAAGCTGCTGAAGAAGTAATTTTATCAGCAACACGATAGGACGCTATTGGGCCTGCTCCATTTGGAGCAGGCCCTTAGACTGTCAAAAAGCCTCGCAGAGTTTGCGCCGCGCACGGCGCAAACAGAG